>NZ_JBHJRC010000177.1:0-13394 GCF_042261735.1 Kitasatospora sp. NPDC056327
GTGTGAGGGCACGGCCGACCGGCCGAGCACGCACCACGCACCCCGCGCCAAGAGCTCTTGAGCCGTTGCGCTCCCACCGTCGCGCTCCCGCGGTCCGGTGACCACCGCCGGGCCTTCCCGGCGGCCGCCCCGCCGGAAGCCCGGCCACGACCCGGAGCGGACGGTCCGCGGCTCAGAAGCCGGTGTCGTACGTGTACAGGGCGCTGTGGTCGAGCAGGTTGGCCGGGGTGACCGTGTTCCACGGCTTCATCGGCTCGTTGAGGTCCACCACGTCCGGCGTGCCGGCCGTCGGCAGGTAGGTCTGGCCCGGGTTGCGCTTCTGCCACTCGGACCACAGCTTGTCGACGAAGCAGTGGTGCAGCCAGAACACCGGGTCGTTGGGCGACATGCCGGTGGCCATCTGGCCGCCCACCCAGACGTGCACCCGGTTGTGAAGGTTGACCCCGCGCCACCCCTCCAGGTTGTTGCGGAAGCCGGAGGAGGAGCTGTTCCACGGCGCGGCGTCGTAGGTGGTGATGGCGAGCACCGACTCGGTGTCAGGCCGGGTGGGCAGCTGGGCCACCCCGGCGCCGAGCTGGCGGCGCAGGTAGGTGCGGCTGTCGGTGTTGACGTTGAGCGGCCACTGGCCGGTGGAGAAGGCGAACGGGCCGGTGGTCACCTGGCCGTCGCTCGCGCGCCCGTTGCCGCCCATGAAGTCGGCGCCCCAGACGGTCGAGGCCGTGGTGCGGTCGGCGGTCCAGTCCCAGTACGGGAGGTTCACGCCCGGGTTGATGGCCTGGAGCGCCCGCTCGAACTGCAGCAGGTACTGCCGGTGCCAGGGCAGGAAGGACGGCGAGCGGTGCCCGGTCCGCTCGCCGTTGTCGACGTCGCTGAGGATGAACTGGTTGTGCGTGGTCACGAACGGGTCGTAGCCGCCGTTGGCCTTGAGCGCGAGCACCGCGTCGACGAACGCGCGCTTCTCCTGCGCCGTCAGGGTCGCCTGGTTCTTCCGGACTCCCATGAGTCCCCCCTCTGTGATGGTTGCGGATGTCGGTCGGCCGGTGGCCGGATCAGGCGGTCCTGACCGGGACGAGGGTCGCGCCCTGGAGGTCGTTGACGGCGGCCCGGGCGAGCGCGCGCGGCGTCGCGAAGGTCTGGTAGTGGTTGACGATGCTGATCCAGGTGCCGTCGGCGTTGCGCATCATGTGCAGCTCGTCGCCGTCGATCCGCACCTCGTAGCCGGTGCCGGCGCCGTGGTGGCCGCCGCCGGCGGTCGGGCCGCCCTGGATCCGCCGCCCCTGGAAGACCTCGTCGAAGCTGTCGGAGGCGCCGGGGTCGGCGGCGGTGGCGGCGCCTCCCCCCGGACCGGCCACCCCGATCACGACGGTCCCGGCGGCGACGGCCAGCGCGGCCGCGGCGCCCTGGAGCATCCGGCGGCGTGTCAGGTCCGTGCCCTGGGTCTCTTCGGACATGGTGATACCCCCTCAGGTACCCGCAACTGCGTTCGGGTACTGTTCACGAACGATTGTCTGATCGTTAAACGAAGGGGATTCCTTGATCGAACCCCCGGTTTCGATGCTCGCAAGGCCAGTTGACCAAGGGAACGGCCGATCGGCGGGGGTACGAAGGTTGGCTACATATTCAGTCATTTTCCGTCACCGACCGAACACGCGGCGATCACTCCCGGAATGAGGTGTCCTGCGGCACCCGCCGGGTCCCGATAGCGTGGCCGGTGACCGGAGTCGGCCCGCCCGACCCGGCCGCACCGAAGTGGACCGGACCACCACCGGAAGGACCCAGGCGATGGAGATCCTCGCGTACGGCGTACAGGTCGACGAGCGACCGCTGCTGGAGGAGGCGTTCGCGGACCGGCACGGGCTGCGCTGCCTCTCCGTCTTCCTCAACCGCGACACCGCCCCGCTCGCCGCCGGCTACCCGGTCGTGAGCAGCAGCGTCAACGCCGAACTGGACGCCGCGACGCTGGCCGTGCTCGCCGAGGGCGGCACCGAGCTGATCGCCCAGCGCTCCACCGGCTTCAACAACATCGACCTGGACGCCGCCGCCGGTCTCGGCCTGACCGTCGCCCGGGTCTCCCACTACAGCCCGTACGCGGTCGCCGAGCACGCCTGGGCCCTGGCGCTGGCCGTCAACCGCCGGCTCACCCGCGCCGCGAACCGCTCCCGCGAGTTCGACTTCCGTCTCGACGGACTGCTCGGCCGCGACATCCACGGCATGACCGTCGGCGTGATCGGCACCGGGAAGATCGGCGAGTGCTTCGCCCGCATCGCGGCCGGGTTCGGCACCCGGCTGCTCGGCTGGGACATCGCCCCCAACCCCGCCTGCGTCGACCTCGGCATGAGCTACACCGAACTGCCCGAGCTCCTGTCGAACGCCGACCTGATCAGCCTCCACGTCCCCCTGCTGCCCACGACCCACCACCTCATCGACACCGCCGCCCTCGCCCGGATGAAGACCGACGCGATCCTCATCAACTCCAGCCGCGGCGGGCTCGTCGACAGCGCCGCCCTCGTCGAGGCCCTGCGCGCCGGTCACCTCTCCGGTGTCGGCCTCGACGTGTACGAGGAGGAGACCGGCGTCTTCTTCACCGACCGGTCCATCCAGGGCATCACCGACGACACCCTCGCCCGGCTCGTCACCTTCCCCCAGGTCCTGGTGACCAGCCACCAGGCCTACTTCACCCACACCGCCGTCGGCCAGATCATCGACGCCACCGCCCGCAACATCGACGACTACGCCAACGGCCGCACCAACGAGAACACCCTCGTCCCCAAGACCTGACCCCCGGCCCGCCCGGCCCGGGGCGGCGGGCCCGCGGACATGACGGCAGGCCGCCGCCCGGCCGGTCCGGTGCTCCGGTCCGGCCGGGCGGCGGCCTGGAAGGCGGTCGGCCCGTCGGGGGGCCGGGGGTGCGGTCAGCCGGTCGGGGCGGCGTCGGCCGGCTGACGGCCGCAGAAGGCGGTCGCCAGCAGCTTCTGCGAGGCCGGCCAGCTCTGGCCGGTGCTCCGGTAGCCGTTGGTCGAGACCGCCACCACCCGGCGGCCGTCCGCGGTGCCGTAGAGCGCGCTGTTGTGGCCGCGGCCGGTGCTGCCGTTGTTCCCCCAGACCTCGCCGCAGGGCGTGGTCAGCCGGTGGATCCCCAGGCCGTACTGGGCGCCGCCGCTCTGCGGGGCGGGCGTCAGCATCTCGGCGAGCAGCGGTGCGGGGAGCAACCGGCCGCCGAGCAGGGCCCGGAGGAAGGTGCCGAGGTCCGCGGTGGTCGAGATGCCGGCGCCCGCCGCGTCCATCTCGCTCGGCTCCATCTCGGTGATGTCCACCGGACCGCCGGGCAGATCGAGGTAGGTGTGCGCGTGCCGACCGGGGATCCCCGTCGCGTGGGCCGGCATCGACGTCCCGGTCAGCCCCAGCCGGCCGATGATCCGGCGTTCCACCTCCCGCCGCCAGTCGCGGCCGGTGACCCGCTCCACGATCATGCCGGCCAGCAGGTAGTTGGTGTTCGCGTAGTACCAGCCCGTGCCGGGCGCGGCGTAGGGCGGGTGGCTGTTGGCCACCGCGAGGAGTTGCTGCGGCGTCCAGCTCCGCCAGCGCCCCTGGCTGAGCCAGGTCGGGTGGTCGAGGGCGATGGCAGGGTCCTCGGTGTAGTCGAACAGCCCGCTGGTGTGGTTGAGCAACTGGCGCACGGTGATGGCATCGCCGCCCGGGACGGCGCCCGGCAGCAGGCTCTCCACACTGTCGTCCAGCCCGAACCGCCCCTCGCCGACCAGTTGGAGGACGACCGTCGCCACGAGCGTCTTGTTCAGGCTGGCGATCCGGAACCGGCCGTTCTCCGAGGGCTCGGCACCGGTCGAGAAGTCGCCCACGCCCTCCGCCCCCTTCCAAGCGGTGCGCCCGTACTCGGTCACCCGGGCCAGGGAGCTGGACGCGCCGCCGACGGCGACCACGCCGTTCAGCGCCTCGTCCAGTGCCCGGCCGTCCACCCGGCCCCCGTGCGGGCCGCGGCCCGCCGCCTCCGGGCCGCTCCCCGGCTGCTCCTCGCCCACGGCCGCCGCTCCGGCCGGCCCGAAGCCGAAGGCGCCCGCCGTCGGGGAGGTCACGCCCACCAGTCCCGCGCCCGCCAGCGCGAGCGCGACGACCCGCACGGCCGTGCCGCGCCGTCCGCCACGGGTCCGCGCGCCGGAGGCCTCGGGCGCCCCGTTCCGGTGCTCCGTCACCTTCATAATTCCTCCTGTTGACATACTGGTTGATTTCATGACATTCAGACAAACGTCAGACTCTGACATATTGTCAGGCGGGCACGAACCGGTCGTCCACCCCCGGGAGCGCTACAGGCCGCGCAGGGTGCTGTCCACCGCCCTCATGTCGAAACAGCCGTCGGAGACGACGTGGGCCTCCCGGAAGATCCGGTCGGCGAGGATCTCGCGCTCCCCCGTGCCCGTCGGTACGCCCAGCAGCAGGCGCACGTCCTGGCCGGTCAGCAGCAGGACCAGGTCGTGCAGCAGGGAGTTGGCCTCGTGCGGCCGGGTGACCGCGGTGATCCGGGTCCGGGTCTGCGCGATCCTGGCCAGCACGCCACCGACGGCGGCCCGGGTGCGCGGGGTCGGGGCCGGAAGGCCGGCGACGGCGTCGCGCAGGCCGTCCAGGGACCGTCCGACCGCGGCGGCGTCCGCCCCGGGGGTGCGGAGCGGCCCGAGCAGGTCCAGCAGGGCCGCGGCCAGGCCGGCCTCGGCGCGGGTGTCCGCCGTGACGTCCTCCCGCGGGTTCGCCGGGGAGTTGTGGAGGACGTACCCCGCCCGGAGCAGGGTCCGGGCCTCGCCCTCCGGCAGGTCCGCCGACAGCGCCTCCGCCCCGGCCAGCAGGTCCGGCGCGACCCGTGCGGGGTCCAGCAGCTCCCGCAGCATCGGCATCAGCCGGGCGCGCTCCTGGCGGTAGGCGCGGTTGAGCAGTTCCCGGACCGTCTCCCAGGGGATCCGGGGCACCTGGCCCTCGGCCGGAGCGTCCGCCCGGACGCCCGGAGCCCCGTACGGAGGACGGCCGGTGAGGCGTGTCCCGTCGAACCGCAGCCCTCCCAGGGAGGGGCCCTCCGGTGCGCCCGCGCCCGGGAGCACGGCGGCGGTGACCGTGCCCGGGTGCGCCGGGCCGGTGCCGCGCCGGGGCGGCACCGGTGTCGCGAAGAAGTCGGTGACCAGACCGTTCTCCTGGAGCACCGTCACCCGGATCCCGGCGAGGTCGTGCTCGGTCCAGCGGGGGCCGGACCGCGCGCCGGGGGGCTCCTGGCGGGCGTCTCCCGGCAGGGCGGCCACCAGGCTCCGGCGGTCCGCCGCCGACCAGGTGTCGGGCATCCCCCGCCCGGCGTCGGCGGGGAGGCCCGGGCTGATGGCCGCGCCCGCCCCCGGCCGGAGTTCCGCCGTCGGGCCCGCCGCCTGCCGAGTGACCGGCCGCTGTACGGCGGTGGCCGACTGGGTGGGAGCGGACGGCGCCCGGCGGGGCCGTTCGCCCGCCGGGGCGGCGGGCGCGGCGCCGCCCTGCGGGGAGGACGGTTGTGCGGCGCCGACCGCTGCCGTCTCCCGGACCGTCTCGGCGGCCCGCGGCCGGGGCACCTCCCCGGGTGCCCTCAGACGCACCCGCACGACTCCTTCCGGAGGCTCGGGTCCTTCCACCGCCCCGGTGTCGAGATACAGCAGGCCGTCGGACCACCGGAGGAGATCGACCAGCTGCCGCCGCAGTTTGAAGTCCCGCAGGACGGCGGCCAGCGCGGCGACCGAGTCCTCGGTCCCCTTCCCCGGTTCGTCGGCCGTCTCCTGCTCCTCCTTCTTGCGCTCCTTCTCCCGGCCGTACTTGTAGAGCGCTTCCTTGTCGGCGTTGTCGAGGTTCCCGATGGTGCCCCACAGCACCATGGCCCGCAGGCGCTCATGACGAGCCAGGAACCCGATCACCGTACGCCAGAGCAGTTCGGGCCACGGGTTCGCGGCAACCCGGTCGGCGACCTCGCTGAGCGCCAGCTTCCCGTTCTGGTAGACGAGTTCGCGGGCCAGCGTGTTGATGAGGTGACGTGCCGCCCGAAGCAGGTCCTCGCGATCGGCCGTCGCGGACGTCTGCCCATCCGTCGCCGGCGCGGCCAAGGACTTCGACGGCAGCCAGGTGTTCCCCGTGCCGATCCCGAAGACGCCCGGCGTGACCCGGGGGAGGTCGCCCAGACCCTTCAGTTCCAGGGCACTGGCCAGATCCGCCCAGATGTTGAGTCCGGTTCCACTCAGGTACAGGACCGAGGTCCGGTCCCCCTCGGTCCTGTGACCCCGGACCCGGCCGATGTGCTCTCCCACCTGAGCGCCCACCCTTTCATGGGCCACGGTGAGACCATTCCTGATTTCGACCTTGAAGAAGACGCCACGGAACTGGTTCTCGGACGAGGTGCGCAGATAGTTTCCGCGCAGCACGTCGAGGTGACTCTCCACGGCCTGGTGCCCGGCCGGGGCGATCAGCACGGCGTTCGACAGGGTGCTGTCGGACATGCCGGCCCCGGCGATGGCGAACTGGCCCGACTTCGCGATGTTCCTGACCTCCCGTTCGAGGCCGCCCACCAACGGGTTGTCTCCGTCGTTGTAGATCCCGCCGAAGCGCAGGAGGATCTCCAGCCGCAGGATGTCGCTCGCGGAGGCGTACCCCATGCCCACGCCCCGGGACGTCTCCATCCTGAAGGGCGCTTCGAGACGCATCGGCCGCTCGGACGAGAACACCTCGTCGACGTTGACCAGCACGACCTTCCGCGTCTCCGCCCACGCCACCATGTCGCGCACGGTCACGAGTCCGGGAGTGTCCCGCTCCGTGCCCTCCGCCTCGTGCGCCCGCGCGATCCGCGCACGCGTCACGTCCGTCCAGACCACGTGGGTGAAGCCCTGACCGGGACCGCCGGCCGAATCCGCCACGTTCGTCATGAACGGGGCGGTCAGGCTCCCGGGGGCGGCCGACAGCGGACCGCCCAGCCAGATCGAGTGCACCAGCCGGGGAATGCGCACCTGCTTCAGACCGACCGACGACTTCCGTGACATCGTCGGGAACAGGGACCCGAGGACCGAACCGGAATCGCTGCCCAGGGCCGCCGGGGCGAGGTCCGCGGCGACCGGGGCCGGACCGCGCCTCGCGAGGTCCAACCGCCGGAAGAACTCCACCCGCGACACCGAACGCAGAGCCCGGTAGTCGTAGCCCCGGAGGAAGTCCGGCGGGGGCGGGACGACCCGGTCCCCGAACACGTCCGGCCCCAGCGCCTTCTCCATCTCGTCGTTCCCCGCGACGGCGGACACCTGGGTCATCCGGCGGACCAGCTCGTCGATCAACTCCTCCGCCGAGTAGGGCGCTCGCCGATCGTCCCCGATGCCGCTGCCGTTTCCCCCGTCGGCACGGGAGGCCGCGGACGCGGACGATTCGCCCACCTGCGCGCCCTCGGTCGCCGGGTGCGGAGCCTCCTCGCCGTCCGTCCCGCCCTCGGCCGTCGTGGTCACGGTCGGGCCCTGGGTCGGCACCAGAGGAGCCCTCTCGCCGACCGTCCGGCCACCGGGTTCGCCCCGGAGGTCGGTGATCACACCGTTCTCGGCGACCGCGCCGTCGTGCAGGACGGGTTGCCGGCCGCCCGGGTCCTGCCCGGGGCCGGCCGCCACGGCCTGCGGCTGGGCGACCGTGTGCTCCGTGGCGGGGTTCTGCAGGAGGGGGATCGACCGGGTGGGGGCGGCCGGCGGCCGGGGCACCTCCTCGGGTGCCCTCAGACGCACCCGTCGGACACTCGATCCCGAACGGAACCCCTTCACCACACCGGTTTCGGGTACCAGGAGGCCGTCCGACCACTCCAGGAGATTGACGAGGTCGGTCGTCGACGTCGCGTCCCGCAGGAGAGCGGCCGACCCGCCGACCGACTCCGTCGCGTTCTCACCGCTCGTCGGGGCGGCCTCCTTCTCCGGGTCCTCGTCCGCCTTCCCGACGGTGGCCCACCGCACCATCTCCCGCAGCTCCCGGCGCCGGGCGAGGAACCCGATCACCGTGCGCCAGAGCAGCTCGGGCAGCGGGTTCCCGGCGACCCGGACGGCGACCTCACTCAGCGCCAGCTTCCCTTCCTGGTAGGCGAGTTCGCGGGTCAGCGTGTTGATGAGGCGACGCGCCGCGAGCAGCACGTCCTCGCGGTCGGGTACCGCCGCCGTCGATTGGTTGCCGTGCTCCGTGGTCGGGACGGTGACGGCCACCGGCCGCTTCGGCGGTACCCAGGTGTTGCCGACGCCGATGTCGAAGACGCCCGCGGTGACCGCCGGGAGGCTGCTGGCACCACCCAGTTTCAGGCCGTGGGCCAGGTCCGCCCAGATGTTGACCCCGGTCCCGCTCAGGAAGAGGACCGCGTTCTTCTGCGCATCGGTCGTGTGGTTCTGGATCCAGACCGGCGGCCCGCTCACCGAGTCCAGCATCCTGCGGAGCGCGGGGGTGATCTCCTCCCCGGCCCGGTGCTGGAAGAAGTGGCCGCGGGTGTCGTTCTCGGCCGAGGTGCGACCGTAGTTGCGTTCCAGCACGGTGAGGTGCTCGTCCACGGCCCTGTGCCCGGCAGGGGCGATCAGCACCGCGTTCGCGATCCCCGTGCCGCCGACGCCCGCCCTGGCGATCGCGAAGTGCTTGTCGGCGACGATCCTCTCGACCTCCCGTTCGAGGTCGCCCAGGAGCCGGTTGTCGCCGTCGGTGTAGATCCCGCCGAACCGCCGGAGGATCTCCAGCCGCAGGATGTCGCTCGCCGAGGCGTACCCCGCACCCACGCCCCGGGACGCCTCCATCCTGAAGGCCGCTTCGAGACGCATCGGCCGCTCGGACGAGAACACCTCGTCGACGTTGACCAGCACGACGTTGTGCCCCGGCCGCGCACGCGCCCACGCCACCATGTCACGCACTTTGGCCCAGTCCGTACCCTCCTCACCCTCCTCCTCCGCCGCCCGCGCGATCCGCGCACGCGTCACGTCCGTCCAGATCACATGGGTGAAGCCCCGACCGGGGCCGGCGGCCGAGTCCGCCACGTTCGTCATGAACGGGGCGGTCAGGCTCTCGGGGGCGGCCGACAGCGGACCGCCCAGCCAGATCGAGTGCACCAGCCGGGGAATGCGCACCGGTTTCAGACCGACCGACGACTTCCGCCGCACCGTCGGGAAGGCGGACCCGACGACCGAACGGGAATCACTCCCCAGAGCCGTCGGCGAGAGGTCCTCGGCGACCGGGGCCGGACCAGTCCTCGCGAGGTCCAACCGACGGAAGAACTCCGCCCGCGACACCGAACGCAGTCCCTCGTAGTCGTAGCCCCGGAGGAAGTCCGGCGGGGGCGGGACGACCCGGTCCCCGAACACGTCCGGCCCCAGCGTGGCCGCCATCCCGTCGTTCCCCGCGACAGCGGAGTGCCGGGACGCCAGAACGACCAGTTCCTCGATCAGCTCCTGCGCGGTGAAGGGAAGTTCCCCACCATCACCGACGGCCCTGCCCACGCCCGCGGCCCCTCCCTGAGTGGCACGGGCGCGCGCGGACGCCGAGGACTCTCCCGCCCGGCCGTCCGCGAACTCCGGCTGGGACACCCGCGACCGCTCCATCGCCTCGGCCATGTCCTCGGCCTCCCGGTCCAGGACATCCTCCTCCGGGAGCGCGGGCGTCGGCGCCGGGTCGTCCGCGACCGCGCGGCCCTTGCCCTTGTCCTTGCCCTTGTCGGCGCGGGAGTCCGGGGGCGTGGCCTCCTCCTCGTCGTCCGTTCCCGCCCCGCTGCCCGCCCCGGCCGTCACGGTCCGGGTGGAGCTCTGGGTCGGCACCACCGGAGCCCGCACGCCGGAGACCGGGCGCGCGCCGTCCGCGGCCACGGCCGCAGCGCCCGCGTCCGCCGGCTCCGGCACCGCGCCGTCGGCCGGGGCCGACTGCGCACCGTCCGTGACCTGCGGGGGCACGGCCGCCTGCGGTGCGACGGGCTGCCGATCGACGGCGGCCGGCCGGCCGCCGTCGGCGGCGGCGGCCAGGCGGGTGCTCATCGAGGCGAAGGCACGCTCGGACTGGAGGTTGGCCGGGTCGTGGACGAGGCGGAGGTAGTCGTAGAGGACCTGCACGGACCTGTCCCGGCTGCCGTAGGACGCGTCGGAGACCAGCTCAAGGCGCTCGCCGATCTCCATCAGCGTCCCGTCGGCCTCCGCGTACACCGGATGCCAGACGAGCTCCACCTCCGAGTTGAGCGTCATGACCACGCGCAGCTGCGGAACCTCCTGCGCGATGAGGACGCTGTCGGGGTTGTACGTCCGCAGGAAGATGTGGACGAGCCCGCGGGCACGGTCCACGAAGGCCTTGGACAGGACGTTCCACAGCGGTGTCTTGAGCGACCAGTCCGGGGTCAGCATCAGTTTGTCGATCACACTCCCGAAGCGGGTGGCCTCCAACGGGGTGTGCCCCTTGTCGCGGGCGTAGTCACTGACCTCCCGGCCGCCCGACCACAGGGCCAGCGTCGGCTTGTCGATCTCCAGGTGGTCACCGACGAGCTCCACCAGCTCCTGGAACCAGGTGTTCGACGCGCGGTGGTCGCGCTGTTCCTGGCGATCGGTGTACGTCGCCATGGCCTCGTCGTTGAGCCGCCCCTGCTCGGCGATGCCACCGAGGACCAGTTGCCAGGCGGTGTCCGCGATGTCGTCGGGGAAGCCCGCCTCCGCCATCATGTCGCGGAACGAACTCCACTCGCCGTGCCCGGTGGGATCGATGGCGTGCCGCCGCGCCTCCTCCCTGGCCCCGGCGTCTCCTGCGAGCCCCGCCACGGCTCCGTTGCTCACCGCTCCCGGAAGGCCGTCGGAAGGGGCTGCCGGCACCTCGGAGGGCGCGCCCGGTACCCGAGCCGTGGACTGCGGCCCCGCACCGGCCCGGACCGCGCCGCCGTCGTCCTCGCGGGGCCTGGCGGCCGCGGCCGCCGAGGACTCGCCCGCCTGCTCACCCGGCATCACCGGGAGGGACGTTCCCACGCCCCGGAGCTGCAACGACTGCTCGGTCGCCGCGGCCAGTCGCTGTGCTTCCAGCTCCTGGCGTTGCTCCTCGGAGAGGACAACCCCCGACTCCGGAGCGTCCCCGGGGGCGCGGCCCTTGCCCTTGCCGGAACCGGGATCGGGGCGCGGGGGTTCCTGACCGCGCGCCGTGGCCGCCGTCGTCGTGGTCACGGCCGTCGTGGTCACGGTCGAGCTCTGGGTCGGCGCCAGCGGGGCCCGCTCTCCCCCGGCCGGGCGGGCCTGGGCCGGGCGGGCCGGGGCCACGGCCTGCCGTGCGCCGTCCGGGGCGAAGCGGACCCAGGTACCCGGTGCACCATCGGCGGCCGGGTACATCAGGAATCCGGCCTCCTCGTCCAACGCGGTCGGCACGGCCGCGATCCGCGCCGTGGGGGCCCACACCACGCGGCCCGTCCCGTTCGCCGTGATCTGCCCCAGGGACGGGCCTCCGTCCGAGGCCGGCAGTGCCGCGTCGCACGCCGCGAGCACGATCTCGCCGCTCGCCGCCATCCGTTGGACGCTCGGCCTGCGCCGCAGGGTCCGGGCCACACCCGCACCCGTGACCCGCGCCGTCGCGGCGGGACCCGATGTCGGCAGCACCGCGTAGTCCCGGTCCCCGTGCAGCAGGGCGAGGTAGAGCGGCCGGCCGGTGTCCCACGGCGCCTGCTGACGCCCGGTGATCAGCTTCCCCTGCGCGTCGACGTCCAGCAGGACGCGTCGTCGCAGGTCGAAACCGTTCAGGACTCGGCTGCGCTCGGCGAGTTCGGGTCCGGTATGGAACGCCCGTCCCTGGGAGCCGCCGGTGCCGGGCGCCACGATGGGCAGGCTGTGGACGTCCCCCAGACGCACGGTGCCGCCACCGACGACCGGGAGCTCCTGGTCCGGATCCCACAGCTCGGCCGGTTCGACGGTACCCGGCGCGGCGGCCGCCTCGCGGGCCTCCAGCTGCTCCCAGGTCTCCCCCGGCTCCGGGGCCCGGAGGATCCGCACCTCCTCCTCGGGCTCCGGCTCCGGATCCGGCTTCCGCCGGGCCGCGCCCTCCTCCTCGACCACCCGCCCCGTGGTCCCTTCCCGGCCCGGCGCGCCGACCGGGGCCGACGGCCCACCGTCGGGGACCTCGGTGGACGGGCCGGTGTCCCCGACGGGCGCCGCGGTGTCAGGATCCGACAGCGGGCCGTGCCCGGCCGGGCGGGCGGGGGGAACGCGCTCCGACAGAGGCCCCTCGGGGAACGAGGGCATCAGGCCACGGGCCGTCAACGCGTCGACGTCGACGCCGAGTTCGCCCGCCAGCCCGTGCCAGGCCGTGGTTTCGGCGGCCGTGATGTGCGGGGCCAGGTAGCGGTCCATCGCGTCGAAGTCGCGGGGGCCCGGGTAGTCGCGCATCGGGCCCCGCAGCGCGGCCTCGGTCTCCCGGGCGATCCGTGCCCGGGCGTCGGGCAGGGAGATCCGCCCGGCGGACCCGGAGTCACCGCCCGACTTGTCCCGCAGGTCCTGCAACAGCTCCTGCCACCGGGCCTCCTGGGCAGCAGCCGCTTCCGCGTGCGCGCGCTCGGCACGGGCCTCGGCCTCGGCCGTCGCCGCCTGGCGGCGCACGGCCTCGTCCCGGGCGGCAGCCGCTCGTTCCCGCCGTGCCGCCTGGTGCCCGGCCTCCTTCTCCGTCGCCCCGGCCGGCGCCCCGTCCTTCGGTCCGGTCCGGGCTTCGGCCCCCGCCTCGGCGTCGGCCATCCGCTCCTGGGCGGGCCCGAGCCACGGCTTGTCCTCCACCGCCGGACGGGCGCTCCCGCGCTTCGGCGCTGCCTGGTCCGGCTCCGGGGCGCCGGCCCTCTCCGGCGCCCCGGACTCCGCCCTCCCGGGCTGGGCGTCCGCCGCGCCCTCCTGCTTGTTCCCCGACCCCGCCGTGCCCGGGGACTCCTGCCGGGATCCGTCCTCCATGCGCGCCGGGCTCGACGGCCCGTCACTCCCGGGTGCCCGCCCCTCCCCGCCGAGGCGATCTCCCCGCCCCGAGAACGGCTCCGTCGTACGCGCAGACTGCTCGACGGACGCTCCGCCCCTCGACCCCGCACCCTCCGACGGAAGATCGGAAACCGTCACCACCTCCCGGGCACCGAACGGCCGCGCCACCGGCCTCACCGACCCCGAACCCTCACCCCCCGACTTCGCCACCCGCTCCAGCCGCTCCCCCTCCCGCGCCAACCGGCCCTCCGGGACCTGCGCCCCACCCTCACCCACCGACGACCCGGCCCTCGAACCGGCCCCCTCCGACACCGGCCCCCTCCCACCAAGACGATCACCCCGCCCCGAGAACGGCTCCGTCGTACGCGCAGACTGCTCGACGGACGCTCCGCCCCTCGACCCCGCACCCTCCGACGGAAGATCGGAAACCGT
>NZ_JBHJRC010000177.1:13491-17073 GCF_042261735.1 Kitasatospora sp. NPDC056327
GACCCGGCCCTCGAACCGGCCCCCTCCGACACCGGCCCCCTCCCACCAAGACGATCACCCCGCCCCGAGAACGGCTCCGTCGTACGCGCAGACTGCTCCGCGGAACCGCCGGCCCTCCCCGCGGACGAACCACCGGTCGCCGAAGAGTCCGTCACCGTCATCACCTTCGAACCGCCGGAGCGCATCCCCTGCACCGGCCCACCGCCCGCCGCGCCCGCGCCCTCCGACGGAAGATCGGCCGGGGTCACCACCTCCCGCGCACCGAACGGCCGCGCCACCGGCCTGGCCGGCGCCGGACCCTCTGCCGGCGACTCGCCCGCCTTCTCCACCCGGCCCAGCCGCTCCCGCTCCAGGGTCAACCGGTCCTCGGAATTCCAGGTCGCGCCCTCGCGGACGGGCTGCTTCGCCCCGCCCCCCGAACCCTCGGTCCCCTTCTCCGGGGAACCACCCGACAGCCCGCCCTTCTCCGGCTCCGCACCCGACGACCCGGCCTTCGAACCGGTCCCCTCCGAGGCCCGCCCCTCCCCGCCGAGACGATCACCCCGCCCCGAGAACGGCTCCACCGTGCTCACGGACCGCTCCGCGGGACCGCCGGCCCTCCCCGAACCATCCGCCCCCCTCACCGAGGAACCGGCCGACGAACCACCCTTCTCCGGCTGTCCCTGGTGCACCGAGCCCTCCGCCGGGGGCTTCTGCCCCACCGCGGCCGGGCCGGTCCGTTCGTTCGGCCCGGTGACGGGGGCCGAGGAGTCGCCGGGCCGGACGCTCTCCGGCATCCGGTCCAGCGTTGTGCCCCGGGGGTCCGGAGCGCCTGCGGAGAGGGTCCGCCCCTCCCTCGCGGGTGCCCCCGAGCCCTCCGCGAGGGGGTTCCGGGCTCCCTCGGGCCGCGCCCCCTCGGCGGGCCCGGGAGTCCGCGACGCGAAGGGGTCGCGGGTCGTGGTCGGGCCGGCACCCTCGCCGTTTGCGCCCCGGGCGGAGACCGAGGACGAGCGCCCGTCGGCACCGTGATCGGTCCCGCCCGCCCGCGCGCCGGCGGGCTGCGGGTCGAAGTGGGCCGTGTAGGTCTCGGCGCCGACGGGCGTCCTGGACCGGACCTGGCCGGGCGACCCGCCGGACGTCTCGTTCGTCGCGCCGGTGCCGCGCGAACCCGCGCTCCCGGGCGCCTCGTTGACGGAGCGCGAGGTGAACTCGGGCGGCCCGCCGTCCTTGCCGCCCGGCGCCACCGGCGCCTCGCGGCCCGCGGCCGGTCCGCCTGGGCCCTTGGGCACGGTGGTGGTGCCCGGGGCGCCGGCTCCCGGCTCCGTCGGTCCGCCGGGCCGGCCCGGGGCCCCCGGGTCGGGCCGGGGCGCTCCCGCCGGCGCGCCGGCTCCGGGCTCGCGGACGACCGGCGCGGGGCCGCCGCCGGGGCCCGCGGTCCTGGACGAGCCGGGCGGCGCGACGCCGGGGCCCTCGTGGACGGGTGCGGCGCGCGGCGGCTCGATCCCGCCCGGGACCGGCCCGCGCCCCGACAGCGGCGGCGGGCTGCCCTGCGGGGCGGAGCCCAGCGCCTTGCCGGTGCCCGGGAAGAGCTCCGGTGGCGGGACCTTGCCGAGGTTGCCCGGCGTGATGCCGCCGAGGCCGCCCGGCCTGCCGGGAAGCGGCGCGGGGGCGCCGTGCGACAGCGCGGGGTTCTCGGTGACGGGGGGCTTCTGGCCGGGCGGGTCGATCCTCGGGACGTTCCCTCCGGTGCCGCCGGCCCCCTTGGGCCCGGCGCCCCGGCCGCCCGCCGGTCCGTGCACGCCGGCCAGGCCCGCGAGGCCGCCGAAGAGCGCCCCGAAGCCCATGCTGATGCCCTCGGACCCCCAGTCGACCGAGAACGGGACGTTGTAGATCTTGTCCGCGATCAGCTGGCTCAGCAGGTCGGTCCCCAACTGGAGCGCGGCACCGGCCACGGCGCCCCCGACGAAGGAGCCGATGTTGAGGACGACCTGGAGGCTCTCCCCGATCGTCCGCATGAGGTTGCTGATGACCGTGATGAGGCCTTCGAGCAGCGGCGCGATCAGCCGGGCCAGCAGACCCAGGCCGAACGGGAGCACGAACCCGAGGAGGGTGCCGATGGCCCCGGCCAGTTCCGCCGCGTTGGCGGCCTTCTGCTCGGCGAGCTGGATCCGCTCAAGGGCCCGGCCGTAGTCGTTGATGGCGTCGCCGATCGTCCAGCAGGTCCTGACGGCCGGGTCGAGGACACCGTTGCCGACGAGGTTCCAGGCCTCGTGCGCGGCCACCAGACCGTCACCGGTCCACTGGAGCCGGTCCATGGCCCCGCCGGCGTTGAGCCGGGCCGTGAACACCGTGGTGCCCAGCTCGATCCACTGGTTGCCCAGGGCGTAGATCTCACTGATGCTGAAGCCGTCGTCGGCCATCCGGTACCACCTCGGAGGAACTGCTGCGGAAAGGGCGAGCGGGGAGAAGGGGGCGCGTTCGGAGGGTGCCGCCGGCCGTCAGGCCGGCTCCTCCTCGCGGATCGCGACCTGGAGCAGCGCGGGCGGTCCGGAGCGCCGGACCAGGACGCCGCGCCCCGGGGGGCGGTGGGCGGCGCGCTGGTCGCCGAGCAGGACGCCCTCGCGCGGGTCGCCGGAGAGGATCAGGCCGCCGGTGCCCAGGTCCTTGAGGCGCGACAGCAGCGGGTCGGACATCAGCGGGCGGCCGACACCGGCCACCCGGCGGGCCGCCACCACGTGCAGGCCGATCTCCCGGGCCTGGGTGACGTAGTCGGCCAGCCGGGCCACCGGGGACTGGTGGCCGACCGCGACCAGGTCGTAGTCGTCCACCACCACGTACAGCTCCGGCCCCTCCCACCAGTCCCTGGCGCGCAGCCGCGCGGCGGAGATGCCCGGCGGCGGCATACGGTCGGCGAGCTTGGCGATGAGCTGCTCGATGTAGGCCGCCGCGGCGACGGCGTCGCCCGCGTAGGCGCCGATGTACTCCTCGGGCACGGCGTCCAGCAGGCTGCGCCGGTAGTCGATCACCATGAACCTGGCCTCCCAGGCGGTGTGCCGGGCGGCGAGGGCGCCCATCCAGGTGCGCAGGAAGCCGGACTTGCCGCTGCCGGCGTCGCCGAACACCAGGAAGTGCGGGTCGCCCGGGCCCATCGCCAGGCCGACCGGTGCCAGGTCGCGTTCGGCGACGCCGATCGGGACCTCGCCCTCCGGGAGGCCTTCGGTGAGCTCGGGGTCGAGGTCCGCGTGCAGCACCCGCTCGGGCAGCATCAGCACGGGTGGTGCGCCCGCCCCCGGCCAGGCGGCGGCGATCCCGGCGAGCGCGTCCTCCTGGGCCCCGGCCAGGCCCGCGGTGCCCTCGCGGCCGTCCAGCCGGGGCAGCACGGCCTGGTAGAGCACCCCGGGTGCGACGATGCCGCGCCCCGGGATGCCGGGGACCTGACGGCTCGCCTGGCGGCCGACCTCCGACTCGGTGGGGTCGTTGAGCCGCAGTTCGAGGCGGCCGGAGAAGCTGTCGCGCAGGTTGGGCCGGACGTCGACCCAGCGGTTGGCGGTGAGGATCACGTGCACGCCCACGCCGAGGCCGCGGGCGGCGATGTCCAGCACC
>NZ_JBHJRC010000178.1:0-16963 GCF_042261735.1 Kitasatospora sp. NPDC056327
GCACCGACCTGCGGTGCCGCCCACGGGGCCGGTCCGCGGTGACCCTTTCCGCTTCCCGGTCGCGCGCCGTGCCTCGTGCGCGCCGTGTCGTGCGTCGCACGTGGTGCCGTGCGCTGCGCGTCGTCGTGCTGCTTCGTCGTCGTACTTCGTCGTCGTACTTCGTCGTCGTACTTCGTTGCCGTAGTTCGATGCCCTGCTTCGTCGTCGTGCGACCCGTTCCGATCGCTCCGGCCCGGACGGCCCCGGTCGTCCGTCGGCGGCGCCCCCGCCGTCGACGGCACCCGGTCGGCGCCGGTCCCCCGGACGCTCCGGTGCCCGGTCTCCCGGGCGGGGCTCAGCCGAGGACGGGCGCGAAGAGGATGTTGTAGTTCTGGTTGGCCTGGCCGGCCAGGACGGAGCCCGCGTTGTCCTTCACCGCGACGGTGTTGGCCTGGTTCGAGGCACCCGCGCCGGTGGCCGTCTGCTGGTGGGAGATGTGGTTGCCGTCGACCGAACCGAAGACGTTGCCCGTGCCGGTGTTCGACACCACGCTGCTGTTGCCGCCGTTGTCGGCGAGTGCGCCGTTGTCGGCGGCGGCGGCGCCGGCGCCGACCAGCAGCAGCCCGGCCGCGAGCGGGGCCGCCAGCAGAAGAGCGACCGTCCTCCGGGTTCGGATGCGAGCCATGGGAGCCTCCAAAAAAACGATAATCGTGCCTGGCATAAGTGATTTCTGCGAGGGTTCGCCGGCCAGACGAACACCCGCGGCTGCGACGCCGAGAGCCAGACTTGCGCAACAAATCGACAAAGCACCACCTCCACGCGACCTTTTCGCCCGTTAGGGGGATATCCGGCCGGTCGGCGCATAACCGCCGACGACCCGGCCCGCAGTCCGGCACATCCGCTCCCACCTGGGGCGCGACCGACGGACGCAACACGACCGAGCGCACGGAGAAGGCGCGTGGAGCACGCATCGACAAATCGGCGCACCACCCTGGCGCACGAATGCCAGGAACGCGCCCCCTCGCGGTGCGGTGGCGCCACCGTGTCGACAATTCCGGTTCGGCAGAAGTCCGACAATCGGTCGATCGCTTTTCCGCTGTCGCCCCCGGAATCGGAGCGGAACCCGCGCCGGAACGGGAGCCGGCCTCAGACCGCCTTGCCGGGGTTGAGGATGCCCAGCGGGTCGAAGACGGCCTTCAGCTGCCGCTGCAGGTCCATCGCCACCGGACCGAGCTCCCGCGCCAGCCACTCGCGCTTGAGCAGCCCCACCCCGTGCTCGCCGGTGATCGTGCCGCCCAGTTCGAGCCCCAGCGCCATGATCTCGTCGAACGAACGCTGCGCCCGGGCCGACTGCTCGGCGTCCGCGGCGTCGAAGATGACGATCGGATGGGTGTTGCCGTCGCCCGCGTGGCTCACCACCCCGATGGTCAGCCCGTGCCGCTCGGCGATCGCCGCGACACCGTCCAGCATCTCGGCCAGCCGTGAGCGCGGCACCGCCACGTCGTCGATCATCGTGGTGCCCAGCCGGTCCAGGGCGGGCAGCGCCAGCCGGCGCGCCTCCAGCAGCAGCTCCGACTCGGCCTGGTCGTCGGCCGGCACCACCTCGGTCGCCCCCGCCGCCCGGCACAGTTCCCCCACCGCGGCCAGCTCGGCCGCCCGGTCCGGGCCGTCGAAGGCGACCAGCAGCAGCGCCTGGGTGGACTCCGGCAGCCCCATCCGCCCGAACTCGTTGACCGCGCGCACGCTCACCGCGTCCATCAGCTCCATCAGCGACGGGGTGAAACCGCGCAGCATCACCTCGCAGACCGCCGCGCCCGCCGCGGCCGCGCTCGGGAACTCCGCCGCCAGCGCCAGCTGCGGCGCGGGGGCCGGCCGCAGCGCCAGGACCGCCCGGACCACCACGCCCAGGGTGCCCTCGGAGCCCACCAGCAGCCGGGTCAGGTCGTAGCCGGCGACGCCCTTGGCCGTCCGGCGGCCGGTGGACAGCAGCCTCCCGTCGGCCAGCACCACGTCGAGACCGAGCACGTACTCACCGGTCACGCCGTACTTGACGCAGCAGAGCCCGCCGGCGCCGGTGCCGATGTTGCCGCCGATCGTGCAGGACTCCCAGCTCGACGGGTCGGGCGGGTAGGCCAGTCCCGAGGCAGCGGCGGCCCGGGAGAGCTCGGCGTTGACCACGCCCGGCTCGACCACCGCGATCCGGTTCACCGGGTCGAGCTCCAGGATCCGGTTCATCCTCACCATCGACAGCACGATGCAGCCGTCGATCGCGTTGGCCGCGCCGGACAGCCCGGTCCGGGCGCCCTGCGGGACCACCGGGACGCGCAGCCCGGTCGCGGTCCGCATGACGTGCTGCACCTGCTCGACCGTCTCCGGGAAGACGACCACGGCGGGGGTGCCGGCCGGGCAGAAGTCCGCCATGTCGTGGCGGTAGGCGGCCGTCACGTCCGGGTCCACCGCCACGGCCCCGGGCGGGAGGCCCTCCGCCAGCCGGTCCGTCAGGTCGCTCATCGCCGCCTCCGCTCGTGCCGCGGGTCATCGCCGGTCGTCCCGCCGGGTGGCGGCCGGACCGGGCCGCCCGCGGCCGTCCGAGCGCGCCCGGCCCTCGCACTCTGCCCGCCGACCGCCCACCCGGCAAGTACCCGCCCCGGGCCCGGGCGGCGTCGCGCCGGTCCGGGGCGGGGCTGGGCTGGGCTGGGCGGCCCTCGTGGGCGGGGCGGGCGTCAGGACACCCTCGTCCGGCTTCAGGGCAAGCGGCTCCGGCCGGGCGTCCGGGCGTCCGGCCGGTCCTACTGGCCGCGCACCACCGGTTCCTGCAGCTCCGTCACCCAGTCGGCAGGGTCCTCCGGGCACTCCAGGTAGACCTCCCGGGCGTACCCGGCCGAGCGGTACCCGTTGTCCCCGATGAAGCGCGCCAGCGCCTGGACGGAGCCGAGGGAGTCCTCCAGCGGCCCCCGGTGCACCACGGTCGCCGCTTCCTCGACGGCCGGGAGGTCGACCAGCCCGAAGCCGTGCTCCCCGGACGGACCGACCCCCGCGGGGACCGGCACGGCCACCCGGACCAGCACCGAGCCGTCGCCCTCCCCGGTGTCCTCGTAACGGGCGACCGACGGCCCGGCGTGGGCGATCCCGGCCGCCGCCAGCCGACCGCAGAGCTCGTCGAACAGCGGCCCGACCACCGGCCCGACGTCCTGCGGCTCGTAGCTCGCCGCGACCCCCGTCAGCTCGGCCACCCGCACCGGCGGCACCCGCTTCACCACGACATCCTGCGCGGACATGGTCCCCTCGCTCTCGATCGTCCGGAGCCTCGCCTCCACCCGGGCCAGCCGCTCGGCGTCGGCCGCCATGGCCGCGGCGAGCTCGGCCCGCCGCAGCCGCAGCATCCCGCGCAGCTCGGCCGTGTCCACCTCCTCGTCCAGGACGGCCCGCACCTGCTGGAGCGTGAAGCCGAGGTCCTTGAGGGCGATGACCCGGTTGAGCCGGGCCAGTTGGGCCGCCTCGTAGCAGCGGTAGCCGCTGACCGGGTCGACCCGGGCCGGCCGGAGCAGTCCGACGGCGTCGTAGTGACGCAGCATGCGGACCGACACCCGGCCGTGCTTGGCGAAGTCTCCGATGTTCAACATGGTTCCTCCAGTGCAGACCCTCACACGGTGTCACGGTCAAGCACCGGCCCCTCCGCCCGCCCGCCGCCCCGGCCCGCGCCCCGGCGGGACGGCTCAGTCCGTCACGTCGAACCCCCTGCGCTCCCCCAGTGCCCGGAGGCTGCGCTGGCCGGGGATGCCGTTGGCGTCCGACCCCGTGTAGCCGAGGCTGCGCTGGAACGCGGCGTACGCCTGCACCGTCCGGGTGCCGAGCGAACCGTCCACCCAGCGCTGCTCCAGGTACCCCTCGTCCGCGAGGGCCTGCTCGACGATCCGGACCTCGCCCCCGTACGTCTGGTGCCCCTGCTCGGCCCCCGGGTCGGTGCGCGCGGCCGCGACCACGTGGGCGAGCGAGACCCGCCGCGCCGAGGGCAGCCGGCCCAGCAGCCGGCGCAGCGACGCCTCCCCCGGCACACCGTCGGCGTCCGGTCCCGAGTACCCCAGACCGCGCTGGAAGTCCTGGTAGTTGAGGGTGTCGGCGTCCCGCCAGTCCTCGTCCGGACCGGACTGGTAGTGCCGCCCGTAGCCCTGCCGGACGAGCGCCTCGCCAACCTCCCTGACCTGGGGTCCGTGCGCGCCGTAGCCGTACTCCAGCCCGTTGACGGTCACCCGGTACCGGGCGGGACCGGAGTCCCCGCGCGGCGTGGGCACCGGGGCGGGCGGGGGCGCCGGCGCGGGCAGCGGCCCGCCGCCGGCCACCGCGGCGATGCCGGGCAGGACGGTCTCGCGGAACTGCCGGGCCCGGACGTCCCCCGGGCAGGCCGTGCCGCCGTCCGACCACTCGGGGAACATCCGGTGCACCCCGAAGCCGGGCGCGTCCCACTCCTGACAGATCCGCAGCGGGATGCCGTGCCGCTGGTGCAGCCACACCCCGAGCGTGACGAGCGCCGCCACCTGGGCGTCCGTCCACGGGTCGGTGCTCTGGTCGTCGCTGGCCGTCTCCACGCTCACCGCACCCGTGCCGTCGGCCCGGCGGTTGGCGCGCATGTTGGCGTCGGCCCGGGTCTCGGTGCCGACGAACTGCCCCACGCAGCCGTCGTACCCGATCCCGAAGTGCGACTCCAGGTTGGTGGAGTCCCTCCAGTACTCGTACATCCGCCGCGGCGTCCACGGCGCCGCCACACTGTGGAAGATCACCTGCGTCGGCGTGATCGCCGGCTGCTCGTCCGACTCGGGCTGGAGCTCCATCTTCTCCGCGCCGGGGTACCAGGCCATGCGTCTCTCCTTGCCGGGCCCAGGGCAGTTCGCCCCTTACGCCCGGAAGACGACCCCGGACCCCCCACCGGAGGACGCATCCACCCCAAACCCCCCGTTCAGGTGAATACGGACAACCCCACCCCCGCTCCCCCCCCGCCATCCACCCCACCCCCGCCCCGGAAAAGCACGAAGGCGGGTGCCGACCTCAGGTCGGCACCCGCCTTGAGCAGGTGTTTCTTCTCCTACCGGCGGAGAGCGTGGGATTCGAACCCACGGTACGGGGTCACCGCACGACAGTTTTCAAGACTGTTCCCTTAGGCCGCTCGGGCAGCTCTCCAGGCGGAGGTCAGCCTAACGGGTCCGGCGGGGTTCGGTGCACCGGGTTTCGGGGGGTGGGCGGGGGTCAGTTGTCGCCGACGCGCTCGCTGAGGGTGACCTTGGTGTTGAAGGTCTGGCCGTTGCGGGTGTACTCGACGTCGACGGTCTCGCCCGGCTTGTGCGTCCAGATCTTGCTGACCAGGGCGGGGCCGTTCTCGATCGGGGAGCCGCCGAGCTTGGTGATGACGTCGCCGGGCTTGAGGCCGGCCTTGTCGGCGGCGCCGCCGGGGGTGACGGCCGGCTGGCCCTGGATGTCGCGGGTCTGGATCTGCGCGCCGTCGCCCTTGTAGTCGTCGTTGCGCAGCACGTCGAGCTTGGCGTAGACCGGCTTGCCGGTCTTGATCAGGGTGTCGGCGACCCACTTGGCCTGGTTGATCGGGATCGCGAAGCCGAGGCCGATGGAGCCGGCCCGGCCGTTGCTGGAGGCGTTGGACTGGATCGCCGAGTTGATGCCGATCACCCCGCCGCCGGAGTCGAGCAGCGGGCCGCCGGAGTTGCCGGGGTTGATCGAGGCGTCGGTCTGCAGCGCGTTCATGTAGGAGGACTGCGCGCCGGTCTCGTCGCCGGAGGCGACCGGGCGGTCCTTGGCGCTGATGATGCCGGTGGTGACGGTGGACTCCAGGCCGTACGGCGCGCCGATGGCGATGGTGGAGTCGCCGACGTTGACCTTGTCGGAGTCGGCCAGCGGGAGCGGCGTCAGCTTGCCCTTGGGCGGGCTGTCGAGCTTGATGACGGCGACGTCGTAGCCCTCGGCGCGGCCGAGCACGGAGGCGCCGTAGGCGCTGCCGTCGGCGAACTTGACGGTCAGCTTGCCGCCGCTGGAGGCGGGCGCGACCACGTGGTTGTTGGTGAGGATGTGACCCTCGGTGTCGAAGACGAAGCCGGTACCGGTGCCGGACTCGCCGTTGCCCTGGGCCTTGATGGTGACGACGCTGGGCAGCGCCTTCTGCGCGATGCCGGCCACCGAGCCCGGGGCGGGCTCGTTCTTCTGGGAGTTGTTGGCCTGGACGGTGGTGGAGCTGCGGTCGGCCCTGGAGCCGAGGGTGGTGCCGTCGCGGTCCGCGACGGCCACGCCGACCGCGCCGCCGGCCACGCCGGCCACCAGGGCGACGGCCGCGACCAGGGCGATCAGGCCGCCGCGCTTCTTGCGCGGGCCGCCGGGGACGGGCGCGCCGGGGTACTCGCCCGGGTAGCCGAGCGGGCCCCCGGGGCCACCGGGGCCGCCGGGCGCGCCCGGGGTGATGTCGTGCGAGCCCCAGCCGCCGAGCGGCTGCCCGGCGCCGAACGGGTGGTGCTGGCCGGTCGGGTGCTGGCCGGTCGGGTACGCGCCCTGCGGCGCGCCGCCCGGCGCGGCGAACGGGTCGTGCGCGGCGAGCGCCGGGGGCACCGGCGTGCCGGGGGCCGGGGTGGCGTACGGGTTGCCGCCGTACGGGTCGGCGGGCACGGCCGGCGCGGCCGGGGCCGGCGGCAGGACCGGCGGCGGGGCGTCCAGGTACCCGTGCTCGGCGGCCGGGGCCGGGGCGACGGGCGCCGGCGGGGCGGACGGGGCCACCGGCTCGGGGGTGCCGACCTTGCCGAAGGCCAGGGTGGGCGTGAAACCGCCGGAACCCCCCTCGGCGGCCGGGGCCGGCTGGGACGACTGGCCTGCTGCGGGCGTCGGTGCGGGGGAGGGGGCCGCGACGGGACCGGCCGCAGACTGCTGCGCCGGACCGTCGGAAGCGGAACCCACCACCCCCTGGCCGCCGGAGGGCTGCTCCCCCTGCGACCCGGTGGACCCAACCTCGCGCTCGGTGCTCACGGACGACCTCCATAGCTGACAGGACCAACAACCATAGTTTTTCGCACACCCGATTCGATTGCCGTAAGGACCCTTCTGAAGAACTCATAAGAATCCTTAGCCCGGCCAGACAGCCGCCGGTCGGCGGCCGGTCGCCAGCAGGTCAGCCGCCGGCCGGACCGCCCGCCGGACGGGCCCGGCGGCACCGGACGGCCGCCCGCCGACCCGGCCGACCTTGGAGTTCTCCCCCGCGACGGCTAGCCTGTCGCTCCGAACTGACACGCGGGAGCTTGGACCCACCAGGCTGAGAGTGCGCCGGTCGACCGTACGCCACGGACCCCGTGGACGGCCGTCGAGGGGGCGCAGACCGCCGGAACCTGTCCGGGTAATGCCGGCGTAGGGAGATATCGGCCATGCCGCCTGTTCCGCCATCCTCGTCCTCGGGCGCGCCCGCGTCCCGGAACGTCCCCCCCGCGCAGGACGCGCCGGGCACCGTCCCCGGTTCCCCCGGGGGCCCCGCCGGGACGGCGACCGCCGTCCTGGAGCCCGCGGCCCGGGTCGAGGCGCCGCTGGTGCTCGACACCGAGCCGCCCCGCACCCTCCGCTTCCGCGACCACTTCGCGCTCTGGATGAACCTCGGCGTCTCGCTGATCGGCTTCACCACCGCCGCGACCGTGCTCGGCGCCAAGGGCAGCGAGCTGTCGCTGGCCGCCGCCGTCACCGCGATCGTGGCCGGCACCGTGGTCGGCACCGCGATGCTCGGCGTGGCCGCGCTGATCGGCGCCCGGACCGGCGCGCCCGCCATGGCGAACCTGCGCGGGCTGTTCGGCACCCGGCTGTCCTACGTGCCGACGGTGCTCAACATCGTCCAGTGCATCGGTTGGGGCGTCTACGAGCTGCTGACGATCGCGCTCGGCGCGCAGACCGTCGTCGGCACCGAGGGCTACCGCTGGGTCTTCGTCGTGCTGGCCGGCGCGGTGACCACCGCGCTGACCATCTGGCCGCTCGGCGCGATCGCGGTGCTTCGCCGCTTCGTCGCGATCGCGGTGGCGGTGGCGATGGTGTACCTCACCGTCCAGCTCGGCCGGCACGGCGTGCCGGACCCGGGGGCGGGCAACTGGCACGGCTTCCTGAAGGCGACCGACGCGATGATCGCGGTGTCGATCTCCTTCGTGCCGCTCGCCGCCGACTACACCCGGCACTCGCGCACCCCGGGCTCGGCGTTCTGGGGCAGCTTCACCGGCTACACGGTGGCGCAGGTCTGGTGCTACGTGCTCGGTCTGCTGGCGCTGCTGCAGGCGGACGGGGACCCGGGCCGGATCTTCGACTCCTTCCTGGGCGTGTGGGCCGGCTGGCTGTTCCTGCTGGTGCTGGTGCTGCGCGAGACCGACCAGTCCTTCGCGAACGTGTACTCGACCGCGATGTCGGTCCACAACCTGCTGCCGAAGGTCGACCGCCGGGTGCTGACCGGCGGCACCGGCGTGCTGATCACCGTGCTGGCACTGCAGATCACCGAGTTCACCGACTCCTACTACGCCTTCCTCGGGCTGATCGGCTCGGTCTTCGTGCCGATGTTCGCGGTGCTCGCGGTCGACTACTTCCTCGGCGCGGGGCGGCGCGGCTGGAACCTCTCGGCCGACGCGCCGTCCCGGTGGCTGATGCTGCTGCCGTGGGCGCTGGGCTTCGCCGCCTACCAGCTGATCGCGCCGACCGCGGTGGCCGGCTGGTGGACGGACCTGTGGACCTCCGCGCAGGAGGCGCTGCACTTCACCCCGCAGGAGTGGACCTCGGCCTCGCTGTTCGGCTTCCTGGTTCCGGCGCTGGCCACCTGGGCGCTCACCCCGTTCACCCGGGGCCGGGAGAACGCGGCGCGCTGACGCCGCGCAGGCGCCCGCCGGGCATCGGGCGGGCGGTGGACGGAGCCCCGGCGGACGCCGGGCACGGAGGCGAAGACGGCCCCCCGGGTTGGGACCGTCTTCGCCTCCGTGTCATCTGCGCCGCCTATCGTGGGGGGTGTGACCAGCCCAGATGTCTCGCCCGCGACGGCCCGCACCGCGCCGCCCGTCCAGGTGATCGCCCACCGCGGTTCCTCGCACGCCCTGCCCGAGCACACCCTCGCCGCCTACCGCCGGGCGCTCACCGAGGGGGCGGACGCCCTGGAGTGCGACGTGCGGGTGACCGCCGACGGGCAGCTGGTCTGCGTGCACGACCGACGGATCGGCCGGGTCTCCGACGGCCGGGGCACGGTGTCCGCGATGACACTGGCCGAGCTGGAGGCGCACGACTTCGGCGCCTGGAAGACCGGCCGGCCGAGCGAGGACCCGGAGCTGCGCGGAGTGCTGCGGCTGGAGAGCCTGCTGGAGCTGGTCGTGGACTCCGGGCGCCCGGTGGACCTCGCGATCGAGACCAAGCACCCGGTGCGGTTCCGCGGCCGGGTGGAGTCCGAGCTGCTGCGGACGCTGGACCGGTTCGGGATCGGCGCCGCGGGCCCGGCGGGTGCCGGCGGCACCGGGACGGCGGCGGGCCACGGCGTCGGCGCCCGGATCATGAGCTTCTCGTCGATCGCGCTGGCCCGGGTGGCGGCGGCCGCGCCGCAGTACCCCCGGGTGTTCCTGTTCGAGCGTGGTCTGGCGCTGCGCGGACGGCTGCGCCCGGGCGCGCCGCTGCCCGGCGGGGCGCGGATCGCCGGGCCGGGCATCGACCTGGTGCGGGCCCGGCCGGGGCTGGTGACCAGGCTGCGCGGGCTGGGCCACCAGGTGCACGTGTGGACGGTGGACGAGCCGGCCGACGTCGAGCTGTGCTTGGAGCTCGGGGTGTCCGCGATCATCACCAACCGCCCGGCCGAGGTGCTGGCCCAGTTGGGCCGCTGAGTCCCGGGTGACCCGTGGTGTGCCTGTGGTGAACCGTTCAACCACCGTTTCCCGTTGATGGTCTTGGTAGGGACTCAAACCTTTCGCCGACGATTTCTGGCGCAATTCATACAGTTTCACGACGGAGGGTGAGCACCGAATCACCTGTCGCGCACCGTCGGTGGACGGGCCTGAAATGTCCGCGCGGGATCGTCACGCGGTCGTTTCCGACGTATTGCCAAGGGGCATCCATCCCTCGGCATACGCTGAAGGAGGTCCGGGGGTGGCGTTGATGGTGGCGCGTGAAGTGCCGACTTCATCGACCATGGCAGTGCCGCACGGCCCAGCGAGTGTCGGGGTCGCGCGGCGCCGACTGCGTCGAGATCTGGGAGACCGCGAGATACCGGAACCGGTCATTGATGATGCTGTTCTGATCCTTTCCGAACTTTTGAGCAACGCGTGTCGCTATGCCCGGCCGCTCGGGCCACTGCCCGCGCTCGGCCGGGGCGCCCGGACCGGGGCCGTCGAGCCGCTGCTGGTCGGCGGACCGACCCGGGCGGCCGGACTGTCCGGACCGGCCGCCGCACCGGGCGACGACGGCGAGGACACCGGTGGCGTCCTGGTCCGCTGGCAGATGCACGCCGACGGCGTGCTCACCCTGGAGGTGACCGACGGCGGGGCGCAGACCCGGCCGTCGCCGTCCAGCCCCTCGCTCACCTCGCACGGCGGCCGCGGCCTGAGCATCGTGGACCAGCTGGCGAGCGACTGGGGCGTGCGCGACGCCCCGGGCGAGGTGACGGTCTGGGCGGCACTGCCGGCCCGGGCCCGGCACGCCCGGCGGCCGGCCGGCGGGCACCACGGCGCCTGACGGCCCCGAACGGTCCCGGCGGTACGGAGCGGTACGACACGGCGCGGAGCAGCGCGGTCGAGAGGGTACGGAGCGGCAGGGAGCGGCCCGACGGAACGGCGCGAAGCGGTCCCGGCCCGCCGGGCACCGCGGCGGCGGCCCGGCGGCGGGCGGTGCGGCGCCCGCGCCCCGGCGCACGCCCACGCGCCCGGGGAACGTCAGTAGGCTGCCGGGAGCACAACACCACCGTTCCCGGGAGAGCCGCACCATGGGCAAGAAGGCCGCCAAGAAGGCGCCGCAGCGCAGCCAGTCCACCCCCGCCGTCACGGGCGAGATCCCCGTGGTCGGGGCCCGTGAGAACTGCCCCTGCGGCTCCGGCCGCCGCTACAAGGCCTGCCACGGCCGGGAGGCCTCGCACGCGGTCCAGGAGCTGGTGCACCGTCCGTTCGAGGGCCTGGCGGGCGAGGCGGACTGGGTCGCGCTGCGCGAGCTGGTGCCCGCCGCCACCGTGCCGCTGACGCTGGCCGCCGGGGTGGCCGAGGGCGCCACCGGCGAGGTGCCTTCGGTGACCCTCGCCACCGTGCTGCCGCTGGCCTGGCCCGCGCTGCGCCGCCAGGACGGCTCGATCCTGCTGGGCCTGCAGACCCAGTCCGCCTCCGGCGACCTGAGCCGCGACCTCGCGGACGCCCTGGAGCTGGCGCTGGCCGCCGAGCCGGGCTCCCCGGTGCCGGCCCGCCGCACCGTGCCGGGCGGCCGCCGCCTGCAGGACCTGCTGGACACCACCGCCGCCTTCGAGCCGGCCGTGCACACCGGCTTCGAGTTCTGGCTGGAGGACGCGGAGACCGCGACCGGCGAGGTGGCCGCCTCGCTGGAGCGCGCCAACGCCTCGGCGATCCCCACCGAGAAGCTCGACAGCGTCGACTCCGCCTACTGGTGCGGCACCCCGGAGAAGAACCACCTCCGCTGGGTGATGACCGTCCCGGAGGAGCAGCTGCTGGACGCGCTGGCCCGGCTGACCGCCGCCGAGCAGTCCGCGATCGGCCCGGACACCCGCCTGGTCGGCTCGTTCCGGGCGCACGGCCTGACCGTGCCGGTCTGGGACCTGCCGCTCGCGATGACCGCGGCCGACTGCGAGAAGCCGGCCGCCGAGTTCGCCGAACGGCTCGCCGCGACGCTCGCCGACCCGGCCCCGCTCACCGCCGACGAGCGCAGGGCCCGCGCCAACCTGGTGAACCGTCAGGTGACCCTGAACTAAAGGCGGGACGGAAGTCCGGTGCACAGCCGGGCGATCGGCGTGATACGCGTCACATTGGCGCCCGTGACCCGCAATTTCCGGGCTACGAGGGCGTCTTGGAAATTGGCGCGGGCGCGGATCCTTGTTACTGTCTAAAGAGTCCGGTCGCTGGTGCATCCCCCGTCGCCAGCGGCCGGATCTTTTGTTTTCCGAACGCCCCACGCCGGAGCCGGTCGGCCGTGCCCGATCAGTCCGCCACCGGCCCGGCGCGGCGTCAGTACGCCGAGCGCCCGCTGTCCAGCTGGACCGCCGCCGCCACCAACTCGCCCAGCAACGGACCGACCTGCGGAAGCCAGACCCCGCCGTCGGCACCCTGACGGGGCGGCAGCACCCAGCGCACCCGGTCGCCGTCCCCGCCGCCGGGCGGCAGCGGCAGGAAGCCGCCGCTCCCGTGGTAGCGCAACGATCCGGGCACCCAGGGGAGTTGGACGAGCATCTCACCGAGTGCGTCGAGCGAGTAGGGGGCGACCAGCATCGCGTAGCGGTCGGGCATCGCCAGCACCGGACCGAGCCGCAGCCGCAGGGCGGCGAGGTAGGCGAGCGCCCGGGCACCGGCCGCCGCCGGCAGGCTGACCGCGGAGACCGTCCGGCCGGTCGCGACCAGCACCGGGGCGTCCGGGCAGCGCCGCTCCCACCACCACCGCACCATCCGGGCGTCGGTGGTGGCCGCCAGCAGCGGCGGGCCGTGCGGATGGGCCCCGGGCACCGGGCAGTCCGGGTCGCCGCAGGAGCAGGGTCCGCCGGGGAGCAGGACGGCGCCGGGGACGACGGGCCAGCGGTGTTCGACGGCGGCCGTCAGGGCCCCGGCCAGCCGGGCCGCCCGGACCGCCGGCCGGCTCCTCGGGTCGTCGCGCCGTGGGTTGTCGCGCATTGGCACCCGTTCCTTTCCGTGACCGCTCGGTGGCTCCGCCCCGCGGTCGCCGGACCGGCCTGCGCCCCGCGCCCGGGGACGCCGGACGGGCCCGCGCGGCCGTACGGGGGACCTGGCCGGGCGCCGGGTCGGGAACGGACCGGGGCCGGAGCCGGGCCGGAGCCGGGCGGCGGGCGGGTCGGGCGGCGGTACGGACGGCGGTGCGGACGACGGCGCGGGCCTGGAGCACGTGGTGGAGCACGATGTGAAAGGGCTGTGGAATAGAACAGCCCTTGGAACGAGAATCCCGTATGCGACCGGATGGACGCCGCCCGGGCGCGATTGGTTCCACCGTACGAGTGAGTCGCTTCCGGCCGACCCGGCCGGCCGGCGCCAGGGGCATACGATCCGGACGGCCGCCGGAGCCGTCCTCCCGGTTCTGCCCGTTCGCCGGCCGCTCCATGCCCGCCGGGCGGAAGCGTCGCGCCCCGCCGGACCGCGGCGCGGCCGACCGGCGCACGCGGGACGGAACGCGCCCCCCCGGCCCGGCCCGCCCGGCGGCGGAACGGGTCACCGGCCTTGTCATGACTCTGGACATGCCCCGAATGGCCTGTGTAGAAGTGGTGGCATTGCTGTCGATCAATGACGAGTAGTAGCGAATCGAGGCGAAACACGCCCTTTTGGCCGTGATCGCTCCAAACGGCCGTACCCGGGGGGTTCCCGCATGATCCGCGTGACACGCACCACCGCGTCAGGAGTGGCGGCATGACCGAGTCCCACCCACCGTCGACCTCCGCCGAGCCGGTCGAGCCCGGCGGCACCAGCGGGCTCTCCGTGCTCGATCCGCCGGGCTTCCAGGGCCCGGACGGCCGGGCGGCCGGTGAGCTGCCGGACGGCGCCGGGGACCGCGGCGCCCCCGCCGGCGGCGGCCCGGCCGACGGCACCGGCGACCCGGACGGCGGAGCCGTCGGCCCCGGCGGATGCGCGGACGGCACCGAGGGCGCGAACCCCGCCCCGGGCGCCCCCGGCGCGTCCGGCGGCGCGGACCCGGCCGCGTCCGCCACCGGCGTGCAGGACCGTTTGGCCGCACACCTGTCCGATTTCACCAGCCTCCACGAGCACACCGGGCGGCTCGCCCGCGCCCGCGGCCTGGCCGCCACCCTGGAGGCCGTCCTCGCCTCCGGCACCGCGCTGCTCGGCGCCGACCGCGCCCTGCTGGTCACCGCGCTGCCCGGCGGCGGCCCCAGCCAGCCGGTCGGCCTCGGCCTGGACCGCGCCAGCCTCGGCTCGCTGGAGACCGTCCCGACCGACCAGAGCCTGGTCGCCCGGCTGCTGCGCACCCACGACAGGCCCGCCGAGCTCCACTCGCACGACCTCGCCGACGACCCCGCGATCGGCGCCCGGCTGCGCGAACTCGCCGGCCAGCTCGGCCTCGGCGGCTGCTACGGCCTGCCGCTCGCCACCGAGGAGGACGGCCCGCTGGCCGCCGCCCTCTGGTTCTACGACCGGCCCGCCGAGCCGGCCGGCCGCCACCGCGACCTGGTCCGCCGCTACTGCGGGATCGCCGCCCCGCTGCTCGCCAAGCAGCTGGAGGCGGAGAAGGTCCGGCGCACCACCGAGGCGCTGCGCCGCGGCCTGCTCCCCGACCGCCTCCCCCGGCCCGCCGGCCTGCGGCTGGCCGCCCGGCTCGTCCCGGCCGGCCTGGACCGCTCCTGCGGCAGCGACTGGTACGACGCCATCCCGCTGCCGGACGGCACCGTCGGCCTCACCGTCGGCTCGGTCTCCGGCGACGGCCCCGGCGCCGGACCGGGCTCCGCCCCGGGCGCCGCCGCCGCGATGGGCCGGGTCCGGGCCGCGCTGCGGGCGTACGCGGTGCTGGAGGGCGAGGACCCGGTGTCCGTCCTGGGCGACCTCGAACTGCTGCTCAAGACCACCGAGCCGGCCCGCACCGCCACCGCCGTCTACGCCTGGGCGGACCCGGAGAGCCGGCGGATCACCCTGGCCGGGGCCGGCCACTGCCCGCCGGTGCTGGTCACCCGGTACGGCGCGGAGTTCGTGGAGACCTCGCTCTCCGCACCGCTCGGCATGCTCTCCTGCTGGGAGGCGCCCGGCGTCGAGTTCACGGCCGAGCGCGGTGACACGCTGGTCCTCTGCACCGAGGGCCTGGCCCGCCGCTTCGGCCCGACCCTGCACGCCGGGCAGGCCGGGCTGCGCCGGGCCGCCGCCGACGCCCCGCGCGACGTCCGGACCGACCCCGACCGGCTCTGCGCGCACCTGCTGTCGGCCGCGGCGGAGCGGGAGGCGCACGCACCGGCCGCCCCTGCCACCGACGACCTGACGCTGCTCGCGGCGCGCTTCGAGTAGCCGGCCGACCCGCCCTCCCGCACGGGTCGGCGAACGGGTCGGCGAACGGCCGGGCCCACGGGTCGACGAACGGCCGGGCGAGGTCCGAACGGGCGGTCGGCCGGGCGTCCGTACCATGGACGCACGGCCGCCCACCCGTGTCGTGATCCGACACGCCCCGGGCGGCACCACGCGCAAGGAGGCGACGTACGTGACCGAGGACCGCACCCCGGCGGTGGCCGAGAACCCCGAGGCCGCCGGCGGCGACGAGGAACCCCAGCAGTTCAAGGGCCGCAAGAACGGCCTGTACTCCGAGGTCTCCGACGAGCTGGCCGCCTCGATGAAGACCGGCTGGGCCGACACCGAGCTGCACGGCCTGACCCCGGTCCCGCAGGCCCCGTACGCCGCCGAGCGCCGCGCCAGGCTCTCCGCCGCCCACCCGGGCGTGCGCCTGGTCGTCCCGGCCGGCACCCTCAAGGTCCGGTCCAACGACACCGACTACGACTTCCGCGCCGCCAGCGAGTACGTGCACCTCACCGGTGACCGGACCGAGGACGCCGTCCTGGTCGCCGAGCCCACCGGGGACACCGGCCACGACTTCGCGCTCTACCTGCTGCCCCGCTCCGACCGCGGGAACGGCGAGTTCTGGCTGGACGGCTACGGCGAGCTGTGGGTCGGCCGCCGGCACAGCCTCGCCGAGCAGGAGCAGCTGCTCGGCCTGCCGGTCCGCGACGTCCGCAAGGCCGCCGACGAGCTCGCCGAGCGGGTCCGGGACGGCGTGCCGACCCGGATCGTCCGCGGCTACGACGCCGGCCTGGAGGCCGTGCTCGCCGAGGTGCTGGACGCCGACCGGGACGCCGAGCTCAAGGAGTTCCTGAGCGGCCTGCGGCTGGTCAAGGACGAGTGGGAGATCGGCGAGCTGCGCGCCGCCTGCACCGCCACCGTCAAGGGCTTCACCGACTGCGTGCGCGAGCTCGGCCAGGCCGTCGCCACCTCCGAGCGCTGGATCGAGGGCACCTTCTGGCGCCGCGCCCGCGTCGAGGGCAACGACGTCGGCTACGGCTCGATCTGCGCCGCCGGCCCGCACGCCACCACCCTGCACTGGGTGCGCAACGACGGCGAGGTCCGCCCCGGCGAGCTGCTGCTGCTGGACGCCGGCGTGGAGACCAACACCCTCTACACCGCCGACGTCACCCGCACCCTGCCGATCAACGGGCGCTTCGACGACCTCCAGCGGAAGATCTACGACGCGGTCCACGACGCCCAGGAGGCCGGCATCGCGGCCGTGAAGCCCGGCGCCCGGTTCCGCGACTTCCACGACGCCTCGCAGCGGGTGCTCGCCGAGCGGCTGCTCGCCTGGGGCCTGCTGGACAGCTCGGTCCACGACGTCGAGAAGGTCCTGGAGCTCGGCCTGCAGCGGCGCTGGACCCTGCACGGCACCGGCCACATGCTCGGCCTGGACGTCCACGACTGCGCCCACTCGCGCACTGAGGAGCACGTCGACGCGCTGCTGGTGCCGGGCATGGTGCTCACCGTCGAGCCGGGCCTCTACTTCCAGCAGGACGACCTGACCGTCCCGGAGGAGTACCGCGGCATCGGCGTGCGGATCGAGGACGACATCCTGGTCACCGCGGACGGCAACGAGAACCTCTCGGCCGGCCTGCCGCGCCGGTCGGAGGACGTCGAGGCGTGGATGGCCTCGCTGGCCTGATCCCCGCACCGTCCGGGCCTGATCCCTGCACCTTCCGGGCCGGGTCCGGCCCGGACGGGCCGCCGGCGGTCCGGCCCCCGAGCAGTGGGGGCCGGAC
>NZ_JBHJRC010000179.1:0-16921 GCF_042261735.1 Kitasatospora sp. NPDC056327
GACCCGTGTCCGGGAGGGGGCGTCAGCCGCGGTTGCCGGACATCGCCGGCTCCGGGCCGGCCGGGGCCGCGCCCTCGGGCGCCCCGGCCGGCCGGGGCGCGGCGGCGGTGGCGGCGGGCGCCGGGAACCGGCGGTTCACGGCCTTCATGACCTTGCGGCCGAGGTTCTGGAACGGGATCTCGACCAGCCGGTAGGCGGCGTAGCTGACGATCAGCAGCGCCGCCGTGAAGGCGACGAGCTGGATGCCGCGCTCCTTCCAGCCGACGATCGGCGCGTGGCCCTCCAGCATCCAGTTCATGGCGTGGATCAGCGGGTTGTGCAGCAGGTAGACGGAGTAGCTGATGGCGCCCAGCCAGCTGAGCCAGCGCGGGAACCGGCGCTTGCGCAGCAGCATGCCGATCACGAACACCGCCCACGCCGCGGCGTAGGCGTAGGAGAACGACATCCACGAGCCGCTCCACGTCCGCCACAGGGCCGGGCCGCGGTTGTAGAGGTAGCCGCAGAGGAAGCCGGCGACGGCGACGAAGGCGCAGCACAGGACGGCGGGCAGCCGCTCGATCTGCCCGTGCTCCAGCCGGTAGAGGACGGTGCCGGCGAACATCGTGGCGAAGATCATCATGGTCTCGAAGGCGGTGGACCGCCCGTTGAGGAGGACCAGCGTCAGGCCGAGGCCGCCGAGCATGATGCCGCCCCAGCGGACCAGCTCCGGGCGCGCGGTGGAGATGCACGTCATCGCCATCAGGAGCACCAGCAGGACGGCGGCGACCAGGTGCCGGGTCGACTGCAGGTCCTTGGAGATGGTGCCCAGCGACAGCCACGCGCCCAGGACGACGGCGAAGGCCGCGAAGCCGATCGCGATCGGCGCGCTCCTGCGGTGCCACCCCACGACGAACAGGGCCGTCGCGAAGTAGTAGAAGATCATCTCGTAGGTGAGCGTCCACATCACCCCGATGACGTTGGACACGCCCATCATGTCCTGCAGCATCGTGGCGTTGCCGACGAGCGTCAGCAGCGGGTGGTCGTAGGCCCAGGGCTGCACCACCGAGTACTGGCGGGGCAGGATCAGCAGGCTGCCGACCACGGTGAGGACCACCACGGGGAAGATCCGGAAGAACCGCCCCGCCCAGAACCCGCGGACGTCGCCGCGCCGTTCCAGGGACGCCGGGATGATGTACCCGCTGACTAGGAAGAACAGCATGACGCCGAAGATCCCGGGATCCAGGTAGTACGGCACCCGGGTGCCGTGCGGTATCCAGTAGAACGGCAGCGCGAAGTGGTAGACCGCCACCGAGAGGGCGGCTATCCCGCGCAGTGCGTCGAGCCAGCCGAGTCGAGCCGCCGCGGGGGTGGTGGGGGCGCCCTCGGCCGGCCGACGGTCCGTACGATGCCCGGATACGCGTTCGATCAACTTCACAGGCGGAGGCTAGCCCAAACCGCGCCGACCCAATTGTTCGAAGGCGGGCAAATGTTCCCGGCGGAGCGCATCTTCTCCGTACTGTGACCATCCGCCCCGGGCGGGTCCACCGGCCCGGAGCACACGGGGAGACCCCGGACGTCGGGTACAACAGGGACGGTGACCTCCCAGATCTTCCCCTCCGACGTGCAGCAGTCGCTGGACCTCGTCGGCATCTTCGTCTTCGCCCTCTCCGGGGGGCTGCTCGCCGTCCGCAAGAACATGGACATCTTCGGCATCGGCGTGCTGGCCGAGGTCACCGCGCTCGGCGGCGGCGTCATGCGCGACCTCGTCATCGGTGCCACCCCGGTCGCCGCCTTCAGCAATCTGGGCTACTTCGTCACCCCGCTGGTCGCCGGCCTGGTGGTCTTCTTCCTGCACCCCGAGGTCGAGCGGATCAACCGCGCCGTGCAGACCCTCGACGCGCTCGGCCTCGGCCTGTTCTGCGTCACCGGCACCGCGAAGGCGCACGACTTCGGGCTCGGCGCCGTCGCCGCGGTGGCCCTCGGCATGGTGACCGCGGCCGGCGGCGGCGTCATGCGCGACGTCCTGGCCGGCGAGATCCCCTCGCTGCTCCGCTGGGACCGCGAGATCTACGCGGTGCCCGCCCTCGTCGGGGCCGCGCTGGTCGCCGTGCTGATCGCCCTCGACAGCCTCACCGCCGCCACCGGCACCGCCGCCGCGCTCACCGCGTTCGGCCTGCGGATGCTCGCCCTCAAGTACGGCTGGCGCGCACCGCGGGCCTGGCACCGCAACGGTTCTCGCACCAGCGAGGAGTAGGCGAGCCGCCGTACGCCAGCGAGATCGCCTCCGCGGTGCAGAGCAGCTCGGGCACCAGCCGCACCAGCTCGGCGGGCGACACCCGGTCTGCCGGAGCCGAGATCGCGCAGGCCGCGACCGCCCGCCCGTCGCTGCCCGCCACCGGCGCCGCGACGCAGGTCACCGCCTCCCGGTGGTCGGCCGACTCCGCCGCCCAGCCCCGCCGGCGCACCTCCGCCAGATCGGCGGACAGCCCGTCGCCGGTCCGGCCGTCCTCCGGCAGCCCGGCCAGCAGCACCCGGCCGATCGCCGTCCCGGAGGCCGGCGACCGCCACCCGATCCGGGCCGGCCGGCCGGCGTCGAGCGGCCAGCGCCCGGGCAGCTCGTCCAGGTACAGCACCTCGTCGTCCTGCAGCACCGCCAGCTGCACCGTGCAGCCGCAGCGGTCGTTCAGCGCGGCCAGGTGCGGCGCGGCGACCTGCCGCACGTCGATCTCCTGGAGGGCCCGCTGGGCCAGCGACAGCACCCGGCCGCCGAGCCGGTAGCGGCGGTCGGACAGCCGGTGGACGAAGCCGTGCTCCTCCAGCGTGCGCAGCAGGCGCAGCGCGGTGGACTTGTGGACGCCGATCGAGGTGGCGGCCTGCTCCAGGGTGACCGGTCCGTCGCCGAGGGACCCGAGCAGGGTGAGGGCGCGATCGACCGACTGCGACATTGCGCCCCCCGATTCCTGGTTCCGGTCCGGCCGCGTGATGGTGGCCGCCAGGCTAACCGCTCGTGGACCGCCCGCCGTACCTGGGCTGCCCGGAGGGGCAGCGGCCCGGTGCGCGGTGTCCGGTGGCCGGATCGGTGCGGTGCCGCCGGCCGCCGCCCGGCAGGCCGGTCCGCCCTCCGGCGGGGGACCTCTACAATCGGATGGTTATGCCATACCTGGACCATGCGGCGACCACGCCGATGCTGCCCGAGGCGATCGCCGCGATGTCGGCGCACCTCGGGGTCGTCGGCAACGCCTCCTCCCTGCACGCGGCCGGCCGCCGGGCCCGCCGGGTGGTCGAGGAGGCCCGCGAGTCGCTCGCCGAGTCGCTCGGCGCCCGGCCCAGCGAGATCGTCCTCACCGGCGGTGGCACCGAGTCCGACAACCTGGCCGTCAAGGGCCTGTACTGGGCCCGCCGGGCCGCCGACCCGGCCCGCACCCGGGTGCTGTGCAGCCCGGTCGAGCACCACGCGGTGCTGGACGCGGTGCACTGGCTCGCCGAGCACGAGGGCGCCGCCGTCGAGTACCTGCCGGTGGACGGGTTCGGGCGGGTCCACCCGGAGGCGCTGCGCGAGGCCGTCGAGCGGGACCCGGCCTCGGTCGCGCTGGTCACCGTCATGTGGGCCAACAACGAGGTCGGGACCGTCCAGCCGGTGGCCGAACTCGCTGCCGTGGCGGGGGAGTTCGGCATCCCGGTGCACGCCGACGCGGTGCAGGCGCTGGGCCAGGTCCCGGTCTCCTTCGCCGAGTCCGGGCTCACCGCGCTCACCGTCACCGGCCACAAGATCGGCGGCCCGTTCGGCATCGGCGCGCTGCTGCTGTCGCGCGGCGCGGCACCGGTGCCGCTGCTGCACGGCGGCGGCCAGGAGCGCGACGTCCGCTCCGGCACCCTGGACGCGCCCGCCGCGGCCGGCTTCGCGGCAGCCGCCACCGTCGCCGTCGGCCGGCGCGCGGAGCACGCCGCCACCCTGGGCGCGCTGCGCGACGACCTGGTCGCGGCGGTGCTCGGCGCCGTCCCGGACGCGGTGCTCAACGGCGACCCGGCCGCCGGGGGCCGGCTGCCCGCCAACGCGCACTTCTCCTTCCCCGGCTGCGAGGGCGACGCGCTGCTGATGCTGCTCGACGCCCAGGGCATCGAGTGCTCCACCGGTTCGGCCTGTTCGGCCGGCGTCCCGCAGCCCAGCCACGTGCTGCTGGCGATGGGCGTCGACCCGCTGCTGGCCCGGGCCTCGCTGCGGTTCTCGCTGGGCCACACCTCCACCCCGGCCGACGTCGCCGCGCTCGCCGGGGCCATCGGGCCGGCCGTCCAGCGCGCCCGCAACGCGGGACTGGCGGCGCTCCGGCGCTGAGCCGGAAACCCCGGCGGAATGCCGGGCGGCACCACGTACGCTTGGACTCATCATGACTGACTTCCCGGGTGCCCCGACCGCTCCGTCCGCCACCGGCCGCCTGCGGGTGCTCGCGGCGATGTCCGGCGGGGTGGACTCCGCCGTCGCCGCCGCGCGCGCCGTCGAGGCCGGCCACGAGGTGACCGGCGTGCACCTGGCGCTCTCCGCCAACCCGCAGTCCTTCCGGACCGGTGCCCGCGGCTGCTGCACCATCGAGGACTCCCGGGACGCCCGCCGGGCCGCGGACGTGATCGGCATCCCGTTCTACGTCTGGGACCTCGCCGAGCGGTTCCGCGAGGACGTCATCGACGACTTCGTCGCCGAGTACGCGGCCGGCCGCACGCCCAACCCGTGCCTGCGCTGCAACGAGAAGATCAAGTTCGCCGCGCTGCTGGACAAGGCGGTCGCGCTCGGCTTCGACGCGGTCTGCACCGGCCACTACGCGCGGATCGTCGACCTGCCGTCCGGCGAGCGCCAGCTGCACCGCGCGGCGGACGCCGCCAAGGACCAGTCCTACGTGCTGGGCGTCCTGGACGCCGAGCAGCTCGCCCACTCGCTCTTCCCGCTCGGCGACACCACCAAGGACGTCATCCGCGAGGAGGCCGAGAGGCGCGGCCTCGCCGTCGCCAGGAAGCCGGACTCGCACGACATCTGCTTCATCGCGGACGGCGACACCCAGGGCTTCCTGGCCCGGCACCTCGGCACCGCGACCGGCGACATCGTGGACGTCGACGGCACCAAGCTCGGCGAGCACGACGGTGCGTACGGGTTCACCATCGGCCAGCGCAAGGGCCTGCGGATCGGCCGCCCGGCGCCGGACGGCAAGCCGCGGTACGTGCTGGACATCTCGCCCGTGAACAACACCGTCACGGTCGGCCCGGTGGAGGGCCTGGACGTGACCGGCCTCACCGCGATCCGTCCGCGCTGGTGCGGCTCCGAGCCGCTCGCCGACGGGCGCTACACGGCCCAGCTCCGGGCACACGGGGAGGAGGTGCCGGTCAGCGCCTCGGTGGCCGGCGACACCCTCCGCGTCAGCCTCGACGCCCCGGCCCGCGGCATCGCCCCGGGCCAGGCGGTGGTGCTCTACGACGGCCCCCGCGTCGTCGGCTCCGCCACCATCGCCACCACCGAGCGCCCGGCCGCGACCGTCCGGTAGCGGTGCGGACGGGCCGGGTCCGCGAGCGGACCCGGCCCGTCGTGCCTCAGCGGTGCCGCGGTGTCACGGGCGGTTCAGGACGATCGAGTTGTACGGGGTCAGGTCCACACTGATGCCCACGCCCGGCCAGAAGGTCGGGCCGGTGCAGTTGGTGCCGTTGTAGCCGTAGCACAGGGTGACGCTCGCGTTGTCGGTCTGGTTGTTGACGACCCAGTGGTAGTTGAGCTCGTTGACGAGGTTGTGCGCCCCGTAGGTGGTGTAGCCGGAGGTCACGGTGCCGGCGTTGGCCGGCTGGCCTTCGGCGTAGATGCAGACCCATCCCTCGTCACAGCCGAGCCAGCTGCCGGAGCTGGTCGCGGCGTGGGCGGGGGCCGCGGTGAGCAGGCCCGCGGCGAGGGCGGCGGTGGTCGCGGCGGTGCCGAGGAGGGCCTTGACGCGCTTCATGGGATGTTCCTTCCGGTCGGTGGTGCCTGGCGTGTCTATGGCGAAAGACGGAGTGACGGCGACAACTCGATAGCGATGTTTTCGGCCACCGTGATAGACCGGACGGCACTATGAACATCACGGTCTTCTGCTCCGCGTACTCGCTCGACGAGCGCTACACCGCCCCCGCCGCCGAGTTCGCCCGACTGCTCGGCGCCGGCGGTCACACCCTGGTCTGGGGCGGCTCCCACGCCGGCCTGATGGGCCTGCTGGCCGACGGCGTGAAGGCCGCGGGCGGCCGGCTGGTCGGGATCTCCGTCGAGCTGCTCCGGCACAAGGCCTACGAGGGCGCCGACGAGCTGGTCACCACCGCGGACCTCGCCGAGCGCAAGGCCCTGCTGCTGTCGCGCGCGGACGCGGTCGTCGTGCTGGTCGGCGGGCTCGGGACGCTGGACGAGGTCACCGAGGTGCTGGAGCTCAAGAAGCACGGCCTGCACGGGAAGCCGGTGGTCGTGCTGGACACCGAGGGGTTCTACGCGGGGCTGCGCCTGCAGCTGGAGCGGATGGACGCCGAGGGCTTCCTGCCGCGGCCGCTGGCCGAGCTGATCACCTTCGCGGACACCCCGGCCGAGGTCCTCGAACGGCTGAAGGCCTGAGAGGATCGGGTCCATGGCCTCTCATCTGATCACCGGCGCCGGCTCCGGCATCGGCGCCGTCCTCGCCGCCCGTCTCGCCGAGCGCGGCGACGAGCTCTGGCTGCTCGCGCGTGACGCCCGCCGCGCCGCGGAGCTGCGCGAGCGCTTCCCCGGCGCGAAGACGCTGGTCGGGGACCTCGCCGACCCGGCCAAGCTCTCCTGGGCCTTCGGGCACCAGACGCTGCCGGTGGAGCTGGACTCGCTGCTGCACGTGGCCGGAGCGGTCGAGCTGGGCCCGGTCGGCGACCTGCCGGTCAAGGCCTGGCAGGACACCCTGAACGTCAACCTGGTCGCCCCCGCCGAGCTGACCCGGCTGCTGCTGCCCTCGGTGCGGCTCGTCAAGGGCCACGTGGTGTTCGTGAACTCCGGCGCCGGTCTGCGGGCGAGCGCCGAGTGGTCGGCGTACGCGGCGAGCAAGCACGGGCTGAAGGCGCTCGCGGACTCGCTGCGGCTGGAGGAGCACGGGAACGGCGTCCGGGTCACCTCGGTGTACCCGGGCCGCACCGCCACCGCGATGCAGGTCAAGGTCCACCAGCAGGAGGGCAGGGCCTACGACGCCGGGCAGTGGATCGAGGCGGAGTCGGTGGCCAGGGCGATCCTGGCGGCGCTGGACGCCTCACGGGACGCGGAGATCACCGACATCACGGTCCGCCCCGGCCGCTGAACGGGTCCCGGCGGGTGCCGGACCGGTGCCGGACCGAACGGAGCCGGTGGCGGCGCGCACTAGGCTCGGGCGGGTGAGCAACGGACACCCCTTCCCCGACCTGGTCGGCGCCGCCACCGGCGTCGGCTCGCTGCCCGGCACCGACGCCCGGGAGGCCGCCAAGACGTCCACCGGCGCGCTGGAGCACCTGCCGTTCCTCCCGGAGCTGCCCGCCCGGGGCCCGGGCGCGGACATGATCGGCCGCTCCGCCGGCCTGCTGGTCGAGCTGTTCGCGCAGACCGAGCCGAGCGGCTGGCGGTTCACCGACCGCCCCGGCCGGGACACCCGGCGCGCGCACTCCTGGCTCGGCGAGGACCTCGACGCCCTGGAGGAGTTCACCCAGGGGTACGCGGGTGCGCTCAAGGTGCAGGCGGTCGGGCCGTGGACGCTGGCCGCGGCGATCGAGCTCAGGCACGGCGAGAAGGCGCTCGCCGACCCCGGGGCCTGCCGGGACGTCGCCGGTTCGCTGACCGAGGGCCTGCGCCGCCACCTCGCCGACGTCCGCCGGCGGGTGCCCGGCGCGGAGGTCGTGCTGCAGCTGGACGAGCCCTCGCTGCCCGCCGTGCTGGCCGGCGAGGTGAAGACCGCCAGCGGCTTCCAGCGGCTGCGCGCGGTCGACCGCCAGGTGGCGGAGGAGGTGCTCCGCGAGGTGGTCCGCGCCCTCGACGCGCCCGTGGTGGTGCACTGCTGCGCGCCCCGGGTGCCGCTGCCGCTGCTGCGCCGGGCCGGGGTGGCCGGGGTCTCGCTGGACTTCTCGCTGCTGACCGAGCGTGAGGACGACGACCTCGGCGAGGCGGTCGAGGCGGGCACCGTGCTCCTCGCCGGCGTCGTTCCCTCCACCGACCGGGACCCCGCTCAATCAGCGGCGCTGTCCGACCCGGCCGGTAGTGTCCAGGGTGTCAGGACGTTGTGGCGCAGGCTCGGGTTCGCCCCGGAGCTGCTGGGCCGCCGCGTGCTGGTGACGCCGACCTGCGGGCTGGCCGGGGCCTCCCCGGCCCATGCGCGCCGGGCGCTGTCACTCAGCGTGAGGGCGGGCCAGAGCCTGGTGGACAACCCGGAATGAGAGATTGACGGAGGGCTTGCGGTGGTGGCTGTCGAGGGCTGGGAGGACGTCCCGGCGGAGGTTCGCAGGCGGCACGCGGAGCTGGCGGCCGAGATCACGGACCACCGGGCCCGCTACTACGAGCAGGACGCCCCGGTCGTCAGCGACGCCGAGTTCGACGCGCTGATGCGCGAGCTGGAGGGACTGGAGGCCGGGCACCCGGCCCTGGTCACCCCGGAGTCCCCCTCGCAGAAGGTCGGCGGCGCGGCGACCCCGCTGTTCGCCCCGGTCGAGCACCGGGAGCGGCTGCTCAGCCTGGACAACGCGATGGACGACGACGAGCTCGCCGCCTGGGCCGAGCGGGTGGCCGGCGAGCTGGCCGGCATCGAGTACCACTACCTCTGCGAGCTGAAGGTGGACGGCCTCGCCGTCAACCTCACCTACGAGAACGGCCAGTTGGTGCAGGCGGCGACCCGCGGCGACGGCCGGGTCGGCGAGGACATCACCGCCAACGTCCGCACCATCAAGGAGATCCCGCACCGGCTCCGGGGCGACGACGTCCCGGAGCTGGTGGAGATCCGCGGCGAGGTCTACTTCCCGACCGAGGCCTTCGAGGCGCTCAACGCCTCCTTCGCGGAGGAGAACGAGCGCCGCCGGCTGGAGAACGAGGAGCGCGCCAAGGAGGGCAAGCGCCCCCGGGCGATGATCCGGCTCTTCATGAACCCGCGCAACGCCGCCGCCGGCTCGCTGCGCCAGAAGGACCCGCTCGTCACCGCGACCCGCCCGCTGCACATGGTGGTGCACGGCATCGGCGCCCGTTCCGGCTTCGACATCGACTGCCAGTCGCACGCCTACGACCTGCTGCGCGAGTGGGGCCTGCCCACCGCCCGGCACAACCGGGTGGTCGGCACGCTGGAGGAGGTCCGGGCGTTCATCCGGCAGTTCGGCGAGCAGCGGCACTCGGTCGAGCACGAGATCGACGGCGTGGTCGTCAAGGTGGACGAGATCGCCCTCCAGGGCCGGCTCGGCTCCACCTCGAAGTCGCCGCGCTGGGCGATCGCCTGGAAGTACCCGCCGGAGGAGGTGACCGGCAGGCTCGCCGCGATCAAGGTCGGCATCGGCCGCACCGGCCGGGCGACCCCGTACGCGGTGCTGGCGGAGCCGGTCAAGGTGGCCGGCTCGATGGTGCAGTACGCCACGCTGCACAACCAGGAGGTCGTCAAGGCCAAGGACGTCCTGCTCGGCGACACCGTGGTGCTGCGCAAGGCCGGGGACGTGATCCCGGAGATCCTCGGCCCGGTCTACGACCGCCGGGACGGCACCGAGCAGGCCTTCGTGATGCCCTCGCACTGCCCGGAGTGCGGCAGCGAGCTGCGCCCGATGGCGGAGGGGGACATCGACCTGCGCTGCCCCAACGCCCGGTTCTGCCCGGCCCAGATCCGGGAGCGGATCGCCTTCCTCGGCGGGCGCTCGGCGCTGGACATCGAGGGGCTCGGCTACGTCGCCGCCACCGCGCTGACCCAGCCGCTGGAGCCGGCCGAGGCGCCGGTGGGCAACGAGGGCGACATCTTCGGCCTGACGGTGGAGCAGCTGCTGCCGATCAAGGTGCTGGTGCGCGACCAGAAGACCGGCATGCCCAGGCTCGACGACGAGACCGGCGAGGAGAAGGAGGTGTTCTTCTTCGCCACCACGGCCGGTGCGCCGAAGAAGAACACCGGGCTGATGCTGGAGAACATCGAGAAGGCCAAGGACCGCCCGCTCTGGCGCTTCCTCAACGGCCTCTCGATCCGGCACGTCGGTCCGGTGGCCGCCCAGGACCTGGCCCGGGAGTTCCGGGACCTGGACGCGGTCTTCGCCGCCTCCGAGGAGCGGCTGGCCGCCACCGAGGGGGTCGGCGCGGGCACCGCGCGCTCGATCGTCGAGTGGTACCAGGTGGACTGGCACCGGGAGATCGTCGAGAAGTGGCGCGCCGCCGGCGTCCGCTTCACCGAGGAGGCCGCGGAGGAGGAGGGCGAGCGTCCGCTGGAGGGGCTCACCGTCGTCGTCACCGGGACGCTGGCCGGGCACACCCGGGACGGCGCCAAGGAGGCGCTGACCTCGCGGGGCGCGAAGGTGACCGGGTCGGTGTCGAAGAAGACCCACTTCGTGGTCGCCGGTGACAACCCCGGGTCCAAGTACGACAAGGCGGTGCAGCTGGGGCTGCCGGTCCTCGACGACGAGGGCTTCGCGGTGCTGCTGGAGGAGGGGCCGGGTGCCGCGCGGGTCCGGCTGGGGCTGCCGGCGGAGCCGCCGGAGGAGCCGGTGAAGAAGGCCCCGGCGCGCCGGAAGGCCGCCGCGAAGGAGACCGCCGAGGAGACCGCCGAGGAGGCCGCGGAGGACGCCGTGGAGGACGCCGTCGAGAAGACCGGCGGCGCGGCGGAGGCGGCGGAGGGCGCCGCCGGACCGGCCGGCGGGGAGCAGGCGGGCGGGGAGGAGCCCGGCGAGGGCTGACCCGCGCGCGGAAGCCCCGAATCCGGCTTGTTATCGTCCTGATGCGATGTCACCGGGTGCCGCACAGTGTTAGCGGGCATCGTGCCACTGTGCGGTACCCGGGCGCTGTGGTGCATGTCCGGTTGTCCGAAAGTCTGCCCGTTCGGTGAAGCCGCGCATACCCTGGAGCGCAACAGAGTGTCAGCAGGGGTGGGGGTACCGGCTGAGCCGGACTCCGCGGGGCCGTTCCAGGCCGGGCAGGCCGCCGGCACCGGTGCGGTGCCTCACCGCTAGGCGGCCTGACGGGGCGGGCCCGACGGAGGACTGGGCTTATGGATCGTACGACCGGCGGGGCGCCCACACGCCCGCCGCAGGGGGTGGCGGGCGTCGTCCTGCTGCTCGGCGTGCTGCTCGCCGGTGCGGCGCCGCTCATCCCGCTGGCCGTGCTGGTCTACCGCTACGAGGCGGAACTGCTGCCGCTGTTCGCGGTTCCGCTGGCCGTCCTGGTCGCGGCCTGGCGGATCGCCCGGGACCGGGCGCGCGACCAGCTGACCGATCCGCTGACCGATCTGCCCAACCGCCAGGCGTTACTCCTCGCGACCCAGGAGTCGATCGCCGAGCACACCGAGGGCTACAGCGTCGGTCTGATCCTGCTCGACCTCGATCGCTTCCGATCGCTCAACGACACCCTCGGTCACACCGCCGGCGATCGGCTGCTCGTCCACATCGCCCGCCGGCTGCACCGGGCGCTGCGCTCAGGAGGGGCGGCCGGCAGCGCCACCCGCGAGTCCATCGACGACGTCTTCGCCGGACTGCCGCGGCACTACCGGGGCAGACCGATGGTGGCCCGGATGGGCGGCGACGAGTTCGCCGTGCTGCTGCCCGGCATCGGCTGCCCCGACTCGCTGGAGAAGGTCGCCAAGGCGCTGATCGCCGAACTCGCCGCGCCGATCCGGCTGGACGGACTGCTGCTCGTGCTGGAGGCCAGCGCGGGCGTCTGCGTCTTCCCCCGGCACGCCCAGGACGCCGAGTCGCTGCTGCGTCGCGCCGACGTCGCGATGGGCCACGCGCAGCGCGGCCGCACCTCGGTCGAACAGTACGACGAGACGCAGGACGCCGACACCCCCTACCGGATCGGTCTGCTGGGGGACCTCCGGCGGGCCCTGGAGACCGGTGAGGTGCAGCTCCACTACCAGCCCAAGGTGGCCTTCGACGGCCGGGTGGTCGGCCTGGAGGCGCTGCTGCGCTGGGAGCGCCCCGGCCAGGGCCGGGTCTCCCCGGACGAGTTCGTCGGCCTCGCCGAGTCCAGCGGTCTGATGCCCCGGCTGACCGACTACGTCCTGGAGGCCGCCGTCGGACAGCTCGCCCACTGGCGCGAGGAGGGCCTCCAGGTGCAGGTCGCGGTGAACGTGTCGCCGCGCGACGTGCTCAACCCCGGCTTCGCCCAGCGGGTCGCCGGACACCTGGTCCGCCACCAGGTCCCGGCCCACGCGCTCCAGCTGGAGATCACCGAGCGGCTGCTGCTGGACGACTCCCGGCGGGCCGCCGACACCCTGGCCGAACTGCGCGGCTACGGCGTCGGGATGTCCCTGGACGACTTCGGGACCGGCCACTCCTCGCTGGTGCGGCTGCGCAGCCTGCCGGTCGGCGAGCTGAAGATCGACCGCTCCTTCGTCTCCCGGATGGTCGCCGACGACCACGACGCGGCGGTGGTCCGCTGCTCGGTCGAGCTGGCCCACTCGCTCGGCCTGACCGTGGTCGCGGAGGGCGTCGAGGACGACGAGACCTGGGAGCGGCTGAACTGCATGGGCGTGGACGCGGTGCAGGGCTGGCTGGTCTCGGCGGCGATGCCGGCCGAGCAGGCCACCGCCTGGCTGCGGGTCCACCGCACCGGAGCCCCGCCGGCCGAGCGGCTCGCCGCGGCCTCCGCCGACCGGCTGCCGCCGGCCGTGCAGCCCGCCCTGCCGCCGGTGGTGCAGGCGGTGCAGGCCGCCCAGCGGGAGATCCAGGCGCCCCCGCAGCAGAGTTGGGCACCCATCCGCCCGCAGTGAGCGGTGCCGTGACGGGCCGCGGATCCCCGGCGGGCCGGGCCGCGCGGCGGGGGTGACCCCGGGCCGCCGCCGGTCGTTGGCCGGTGGCCGGGCCGCGCCCCATAGGATGGGGACCACAGACCACGAGGACGGGAGCGCCGGACCGGCCGCTCCCGGCCCGGGCCCGGGGCCGCCGGTCGGCGGATCCGGGCCTCATCCAGAACTCACCCTGAGGATCGCTGCATGCCTGGCATCACGCGCGAGGAGGTCGCCCACCTCGCTCGGCTGTCGCGTCTTGAGTTGCAGGCCGAAGAGCTGGACCACTTCGCCGAGCAGCTCGACGTGATCATCGGCGCGGTCGCCCGCGTTTCCGAGGTCGCCGGACAGGACGTCCCGCCCACCTCCCACCCGCTGCCGCTGACCAACGTCATGCGCGCGGACGAGGTCCGGCCGTCGCTCACCCCGGAGCAGGCGCTGGCCGGTGCCCCGGCCGCCGAGGAGCAGCGTTTCCGCGTTCCCCAGATCCTCGGGGAGGACTGACCGAGATGACCGACCTCATTCGTTACACCGCCGCCGAGACGGCCACCGCCGTCGCCAAGGGCGAGGTCTCCGCCGTCGAGGTCGCCCAGGCGCACCTGGACCGCATCGAGGCCGTCGACCAGAAGGTCAACGCCTTCCTGCACGTCGACACCGAGGGCGCGCTGAGCGCCGCCCGGGCCGTCGACGAGAAGCGCGCCAGGGGCGAGGAGCTGGGCCCGCTGGCAGGCGTCCCGCTGGCCCTGAAGGACGTCTTCACCACCAAGGGCGTCCCGACCACCTGCGGCTCGAAGATCCTCGAAGGCTGGATCCCGCCGTACGACGCCACCCTGACCTCGCGGCTCAAGGACGCCGGCGTCGTCATCCTCGGCAAGACCAACATGGACGAGTTCGCGATGGGCTCCTCCACCGAGAACTCGGCGTACGGCACCACGGGCAACCCGTGGGACCTCTCCCGCATCCCCGGCGGCTCCGGCGGCGGTTCGGCCGCCGCGCTGGCCGCCTTCGAGGCACCGCTGGCGATCGGCACCGACACCGGCGGCTCGATCCGCCAGCCCGGCGCCGTCACCGGCACCGTCGGCGTGAAGCCGACCTACGGCTCGGTCTCCCGCTACGGCCTGGTGGCCTTCTCCAGCAGCCTGGACCAGGGCGGTCCGTGCGCCCGCACCGTGCTGGACGCGGCGCTGCTGCACGAGGCGATCGCCGGTCACGACCCGCTGGACTCCACCTCGATCGACGCGCCGGTGCCGGCCGTGGTCGAGGCCGCCCGGACGCGCGACGTCCGCGGCATGCGGATCGGCGTGGTGAAGGAGTTCTCCGGCGAGGGCTACCAGGACGGCGTGATGCAGCGCTTCCAGGAGTCGGTGGAGCTGCTGCGCGAGCTGGGCGCGGAGGTCGTCGAGGTCTCCTGCCCGTCGTTCACCCTGGCGCTGCCCGCGTACTACCTGATCGCGCCCAGCGAGGCCTCGTCCAACCTGGCCCGCTTCGACGCGATGCGCTACGGCCTGCGGGTCGGCGACGACGGCACCCGCTCCGCGGAGGACGTCACCGCGCTCACCCGCGAGGCCGGCTTCGGCCCCGAGGTCAAGCGCCGCATCATCCTCGGCACCTACGCGCTCTCCTCGGGCTACTACGACGCCTACTACGGCTCGGCCCAGAAGGTGCGCACGCTGATCTCGCGCGACTTCGACGCCGCCTTCGCGGGCGTGGACGTCCTGGTCTCGCCGACCACGCCGACCACCGCCTTCCCGATCGGCGAGCGCGCCGACGACCCGATGGCGATGTACCTGGCGGACCTCTGCACGATTCCGTCCAACCTGGCGGGCAACGCGGCCATGTCGCTGCCCTGCGGCCTGGCCCCGGAGGACAATCTCCCGGTCGGCCTGCAGATCATCGCGCCCGCGATGGCGGACGACCGCCTGTACCGCGTGGGCGGCGCCGTCGAGGCCGCACTCAACGACAAGTGGGGGCACACCCTGCTGGAGGAGGCACCGGCACTGTGAGCAAGATCGAGAAGGCCAAGGCCCAGTCCGCTTCGCTGAAGGGCTGGAAGCACAGCAAGCCCGGCCTCTGGCTGTCCATCGGGACCAGCGCCTTCGGCGCGATCTCGGTCGCCAAGGACGTCCGCAAGGCCCGCGACGAGAGCGACACCCTCAAGCTGGTCAACGCCCTCGTCGGCGCCGCCGCGCTGATCACCGGCACCGCCCTGCTGGTGCGCGAGCTGCGCCGCCTCGGCGACGACGACGTCCTGCTGGGCTGACCCAGTACGCGGGGCCCCGGTCCGCACCCGTCGCACGGCGGGGCGGACCGGGCCCGCGCCACCTAAGACTTTTTGAGTGAAGGGGACGCTGTGAGCGTCAAGAACCTGGTCTCCTACGAGGACGCTCTCGCGTCGTACGACCCGGTGATGGGCCTTGAGGTCCACGTCGAGCTCGGCACCAAGACCAAGATGTTCTGCGGTTGTTCGACCGAGCTGGGCGCCGAGCCCAACAGCCAGGTCTGCCCGACCTGTCTGGGCCTGCCCGGCTCGCTGCCCGTGGTCAACGCGGTCGGCGTGGAGTCGGCCGTCAAGATCGGCCTGGCGCTGAACTGCTCGATCGCCGAGTGGTGCCGGTTCGCGCGGAAGAACTACTTCTACCCGGACATGCCGAAGAACTTCCAGACCTCGCAGTACGACGAGCCGATCGCCTTCGACGGCTACCTCGACGTGCAGCTGGAGGACGGCACGACCTTCCGCGTGGAGATCGAGCGCGCCCACATGGAGGAGGACACCGGCAAGTCCAGCCACGTCGGCGGCGCCACCGGCCGCATCCACGGCGCGACGCACTCGCTGCTGGACTACAACCGGGCCGGCATCCCGCTGATCGAGATCGTCACCAAGCCGATCACCGGCGCCGGCGCGCGGGCCCCCGAGGTCGCCCGCGCGTACGTCGCCGAGCTGCGCGAGGTGATCCGCTCGCTGGGCGTCTCCGAGGCCCGGATGGACAAGGGCCAGATGCGCTGCGACGTCAACCTGTCGCTGCGCCCGAACGGCACCGAGACCTTCGGCACCCGCTCGGAGACCAAGAACGTCAACTCGCTGCGCAGCGTCGAGCGGGCCGCCCGGTTCGAGGTCCAGCGCCACGCCACGGTGCTGACCGACGGCGGCACGATCGTCCAGGAGACCCGGCACTTCCACGAGGAGGACGGCTCCACCACCAGCGGCCGGATCAAGGACAACGCGGAGGACTACCGGTACTTCCCGGAGCCCGACCTCGTCCCGATCGCGCCGTCCCGGGAGTGGGTCGAGGAGCTGCGGGCCGCGCTGCCCGAGCTGCCGCGGGTGCGCCGGGCCCGGCTGCAGGCCGAGTGGGGCCTGTCGGACAAGGACATGCAGGCGGTGCTGAACGCCGGCGCCGTCGAGCCGATCCAGGAGACCGTCGCCGCCGGCGCCCCGGCCGACCAGGCCCGCAAGTGGTGGATGGGCGAGCTGGCCCGCCGGGCCAACGAGACCGGCACCGAACTGGCCGAGCAGCCGATCACCCCGGCGCAGGTCGCCCGGGTCACCGCGCTGGTCGCCGAGGGCAAGCTGAACGACAAGCTGGCCCGCCAGGTCATCGAGGCCGTGCTGGCCGGCGAGGGCGAGCCGGACGAGGTCGTGGCGAAGCGGGGCCTGGCCGTGGTCTCGGACGACTCGGCGCTCGGCGCCGCCGTCGACCAGGCCATCGCCGAGAACGAGGCGATCGCCGCCAAGATCCGCGACGGCAAGATCGCGGCCGTCGGCGCACTGGTCGGCGCGGTCATGAAGACCACCCGCGGCCAGGCCGACGCGGCCAGGGTCAAGGACCTGATCCTGGAGAAGCTGGGCGTCTCGGCCTGATTCCCCGGACCACGCGCAGGCCCCAGGACACGCCCTAAGGCCCGCTTAGCCGCCGGAGGCCCGGGGCCCCCCCGCCGGGCGGGGGGGGGCCGGGCGCCGCCCGGGGGGTATTAAAAAAAAACAGACCCCCCGGCCAATAACAAAGGGGGATGACGGC
>NZ_JBHJRC010000180.1:0-16909 GCF_042261735.1 Kitasatospora sp. NPDC056327
GAAGCCGGGGCGGCCCGCCGCCGTCGCTCCGGGGTCAGGACGACCTCCCGCCCCTGTCCTCCCCGTCGCGCTCGTCGTGCCCGTCGGGTCCGTCGTCCTCCGCGGGCCCGCCGTCGGGTGCCGGGACGGCGGGCCGCCCGGCCGGGACCGGCGGGACGGCGGGTCCGGCGGAGCGCCCGGCGGGAGCCTGGGCCCCGCGCCGCCGTCGCACCGCCCGGACCGCCCACAGCACCGCCGCCACCACGAGCAGGAACGGCAGCGCGGCGGCCAGCGCCACGAAGATCCCCCGGACGGCCACGGCCAGCACGTGCCAGCCGGCGCCCAGCGCCGAGCCGACCGACTCCCAGAAGCCGTCGTCCTCCTCCTTCACGTCGGGCCCGTCCCGGCCGGTGTCCTGCCGCTCCCGCACGTCCAGCGTGACGGTGGACAGCGAGGTCCTCGCCGACAGCTCCTTCACCTGCTTCTGCAGCGACTCCAGGTCCGACTCCCGCCGGCTCAGCTCGCCCTCCAGGCTCACGATCTCGGCCAGCGTCTTCGCCTGCGCCATCAGCGCCCGGACCCGGTCCACGCTCGCCTGCTGGCTCTGCAGCCGGCTGTTGACGTCCGCGACCAGCTGGGTGAGGTCCTCCGCCTGGCTGCGCCGGGAGGTCACCTCGCCGAGCCCGGCCAGCGCGTCCAGCGTCTGCTGGTACGCCGCCGACGGCACCTTGACCGTGACCTGGCCGCTCGGCGGGGTGCCGGCCGAACGGGCCGGGCCGGTGCCCGAGCCGCCGGTCCCGCCGCTCACCGTCTCGTTCGCCACGTAGCCGCCGACGGCGATCGCCAGGCCGCGGGCCCGCGCCAGCGCCTCGTCCACCTTCTCCACCCGCACCGACAGCTGCGCCGAGTGGGCGATCTGCCGGGTGTCCACCACCGGGGCCCCGGCCGGCTGACCGCCGCCCGGTGCCGCGGTGGCCTGTCCCGGCGCGGCCTTCGGCGCCACCGAGGCCGCCGCGCCCGGTCCCGCCGCGGGCGCGGCGTCGCCCTTGGCGGCCTCCCCGGCGGCGGCCGCCGCCGGTGCGGACATGTCCTTGGTCCCGCCGGCTCCCGCACCGCACCCGGCCGCCAGCGCCGCCGTCGCGGCCACCGCCGCCAGCACGCCCGCTCTCCGTCGTCCCCTGCTACCGCTTGCCACCTTCGGGCCCTCCCCGTGTCGACCGTCCGGCGCCCCCTCCGGGACGCCCGGTCCATTCGACGGGCGCCGGCCCCGATCGGACCCGCCCGGGAGGTACCGGCTCGGTCACGGCCGGGCCGCGGACCGGACAAGGCGTCAGACCGCCTCCACCGCGATCCCCGCCCGCCGCAGCAGTGCCGCCGTCACGCCGTCGCCCGGCCGCAGCGTCCCGCCGAACGTGCCGTCGTAGACCTGCCCGCACCCGCACGACGGGCTGCGCGCCGTCAGCAGCGCCCGGCGCGCCCCGGCCGCCTCCGCCGCGGCCAGCGCCGCCCGCGCCCCGGCCGTGAACTCCCCGGTGCGGTCCGTCCCGGCCGCGTCCACCACCCGGGCCCGCCCGTCCAGCACGTCCGCGCCGTCGCCGCCGACGATCTCCGCCGCCGCCCGCGGGGTCGGCAGCCCGCCCGCCCCCTCCGGGCAGACCACGACCGCCCGTCCCTGCGCGACCAGCCCGGCGACGGCCGCGTCGGTCCTCGCCCGCCCGTCGTACCGGCACGGCACCCCGGTCAGGCAGGCGCTCACCAGCACCCTGTCGGCCGGAACGAGCCGCTCCCGCCGGACCCGCACCCGCGGCTCCCCGCCCCGTTCCGGCAGCACGGCGACCGTGACCGTCTCCCCGTCGTCCCCCTCCTCCTCCACCGTCCCGCACGGGATCCGCACGGCCACCGGGTACGCCGACCCCGCGTCCAGGCCGTCGGCGCCCACGAACACCACGGTCCTGTCCTCGACCGACCACTCCCGCCCGTCCGCGTCGGAGAACCGCACCTCCACGACGTGCGGCCACCCGCTGTCGTCAACACATCGGACAACTTCACCCATCAGGTGCACCATCGGGCATCTCCTCACCGTGCCCCGGCCGGGGCGGCTAGCGTCGGGTCGTGTCCGATTCTCCCGACGGGGTCCGTCAGCCGCGCCGCCACCTGGCGCCGGCGTGCTGACGAGCCCCTGCGTCCGCCACGGAGTCGCTACCGTGGAGCCCATGAGTGAGCTGCCGGAGTGGATGTACCCGCCCCGCATCGAGGGGTGGTTCGCCGATGACCTCGACCACCTGCCGCAAGCGCCACGCCACACCGAACTGATCGACGGAGCACTGGTCTTCATGATGTCCCCGCAGCGTTGGTGGCACGGCGAGCTCGTCACCGAACTGGTCGTCGCGCTGCGTGACCAACTGCCCGGGGACATCCGGGTCGGACGGGAGATGACGATCAGGCTCGACAAGCGGAACCGTCCCGAGCCGGACCTGGTCGTGACGACCGCCGAGTACGACCCGGACCGCACGTACTTCGAGGCGGGCGACGTGGCCCTGGTCGTGGAGGTCGTCTCCCCCGAGTCGGCGGACCGGGACCGCACCGTCAAGCTGCGGAAGTACGCCGAGGCCGGCATCCCGCACTACTGGGTGGTCGAGGAGGAGGACGGCCTGCCGGTGGTGCACGCCTACGAACTGGACGCCAACGTGTCCGCCTACGCCCCGGCCGGCATCTTCCGGAAGCGGCTGGAGCGGCCGGTGCCGTTCCCGCTGGACATCGACCTCGACGCGCTCGTCCCCGCCCCCAGGGCGAAGCGTGCAGCGGATTGAGGCAAAGGTGTAAAGACCTGCGAGACTGCGGGACATGGCGCAAGCACATGTCGTGGTGATCGGCGGCGGTATCGCGGGACTGACCGCGGCCGCCCTGCTCGGCGGGGCGACGGGCGAGGGCGCCCGGGCGCGGGTGACGCTGCTGGAGGCGTCGGAGCGGCTGGGCGGCAAGCTGTGGGGCGGCGAGGTCGGCGGGGTCCGGGTGGACCTCGGGGCCGAGTCGATGCTGGCCCGGCGGCCGGAGGCGGTCGAGCTGGCCCGGGCGGTCGGACTCGCCGCGCAGCTGGAGCCGCCGACCACCGCGAAGGCCGCGATCTGGACCCGGGGCGCGCTGCGGCCGCTGCCCGGCGGGCAGGTCATGGGCGTGCCCGGGGACCTCGCCGCGCTGGCGGACTCGGGAGTGCTCAGCCCCGAGGGCCTGGCGCGGGCCCGGCAGGAGACGGCGGGCGAGCCCGTCGCCGACGACGTCGCGATCGGCCGGTACGTCGCCGACCGGCTCGGCCGGGAGGTGGTCGACCGGCTGGTGGAGCCGCTGCTCGGCGGCGTCTACGCCGGGCACGCCGACGAGATCTCGCTGCGGGCCGCGGTGCCCGCCCTGCTGCCGGTCGCCCGGGGCGGCGGCTCGCTGCTCGCGGGCGTGCACGGGCTCGCCACCCGGCCGGGGACCGCCGGCACCCCCGTCTTCCAGGGCCTGCGCGGCGGCCTCGGCACCCTGCCGGCGGCCGTCGCCGCGGCCTGCGAACGGGCCGGCGTCGAGCTGCGGACCGGCACCGGGGTGACCGGGCTGCGCCGCACCCCCGAGGGCTGGCGGGTGACCGCCGCCGACGGCGGGGTGCTGGCGGCCGACGCCGTCGTGCTGGCCGTGCCCGCACCGGCGGCCGCCCGGCTGCTGCGCGCCGACGTGCCGGCCGCGGCCGGCGAGCTGGACGCCGTCGAGTACGCCGGGATGGCCCTGGTCACGCTGGCGTTCCGCCGCGCCGACCTGCCCGTGCCCCCGGCCGGCAGCGGCTTCCTCGTCCCGCCGGTGGACGGCCGCCGGATCAAGGCGTCGACCTTCTCCTCCAACAAGTGGGGCTGGCTGGAGCGGTCCGCCCCGGACTCCTTCCTGCTGCGCACCTCGCTGGGCCGGCTGCACGAGGAGGAGCCGCTGGAGCTGGACGACGGGGAACTGGTCGCCCGCTCGCTGGCCGACCTGGGCGAGGCGATCGGACTGACCGCCCGCCCCTACGACACCGCCGTCACCCGCTGGCGGGCCGGACTGCCGCAGTACCCGGTGGGTCACCTGGACCGGGTCGCCCGGATCCGGGCGGCCGCGGACCGGGCCGGCGCGCTGGCCCTGTGCGGGGCGGCGTACGACGGCGTGGGCATCCCGGCCTGCGTCGCGAGTGCCCGGGCGGCCGTCGCCGGGCTGGAGAGAGTGCTGACCCCGCCGACCGGGGCGAACGTCACGGAGAGGACAATGGGCGCATGACTGAGACCGTTGAGCAGCAGGCCGCCGAGCAGCCCGCGAAGAAGAAGGCTCGGGACCTGAACCAGGTCATCCGCTACACCATGTGGTCGGTGTTCAGGCTCAAGGACGCCCTGCCCGAGGACCGCACCGGGCTGGCCACCGAGGTCGACGAGCTGTTCGCCCAGCTCGACGCCAAGGACGTCACCGTGCGCGGCACCTACGACGTCTCCGGTCTGCGCGCCGACGCCGACATCATGGTCTGGTGGCACGCCGGCGACTCCGACGACCTCCAGGAGGCGTACAACCGCTTCCGCCGCACCGGCCTGGGCCGGCTGCTGGAGCCGGTCTGGTCGAACATGGCGCTGCACCGCCCGGCGGAGTTCAACAAGTCGCACATCCCGGCGTTCCTCGCGGACGAGAACCCGCGCGACTACGTCTGCGTCTACCCGTTCGTCCGCTCCTACGAGTGGTACCTGCTGCCGGACGCCGAGCGGCGCGCGATGCTCGCCGAGCACGGCCAGATGGCGCGCGGCTACCCGGACGTGCGGGCCAACACGGTCGCCTCGTTCGCGCTGGGCGACTACGAGTGGCTGCTGGCCTTCGAGGCGGACGAGCTGCACCGGATCGTGGACCTGATGCGCGACCTGCGCCCGTCCCGGGCCCGGCTGCACGTCCGCGAGGAGGTGCCGTTCTTCACCGGCCGCCGCAAGCCGGTCGCCGAGCTGGTCAACGGTCTGGTCTGAGCCCGCCCCGGCCCTCGGACGCCGGCCCCGGGATCCGTCCCGGGGCCGGCGTCGTGCGTGCCGGTGTCCTGCGTGGGACCGGTCAGTGCCGGCGCAGGGCCGCGCGGAGCCGGGCGTCCGGGAGGACGGCGGGACCGTTCATCGCGACGGCGGTGAGCAGTTCGCGCTCGTCGTCGTCGGTGAGCCCGTGCTGGCGCGGCGGGCGGACCTCGCGGAGCACCTCCTGGCCGATCGGCGAGGCCCAGCGGGTGTACGGGTAGACGTCGACCCGGGCCATCAGCAGGGTGCCCGCGGTCAGCACCAGCGGCAGCGAGAACCAGGCCAGCGGCGTCAGCGCGTCACCGTCGCCCAGGCCGCCGACGACCAGGGCGACGACGAGCAGGACCAGCGAGAGCAGCAGCGCCTGGCGGACCTGCCGGACCACCAGCACGGTGTGCCGCTGCACCGCCGCCGGGGTGGCCAGCCCGGCGAGCGAGAGCCGGCTGCCGATCTCCAGCACGGTCGGGTGGGCGGCCATCGCGGCGCGCAGGTCGTCGGTGCGGCACTGGCCCTCGGCGCCGACGGTGGCGATCACCGCGCGCTCCAGCCGGCTGCGGCCGCGCGGGTCGACGACCGTGGTCCAGCCGGTGTGGGCGAGGTGCAGCCGGCCCCGGGACGCCATCAGGACGAGGGCGAGCTCGACGACCCGGTCCGGGCCGCCCGCCAGGTAGGCCGTCTCGTACAGCCCGATGCCGACCGCCTCGGGCGGCCGGGTGCCCTCCTGACCGGACAGCGCGTCGGCGGTGGCGGTCGTCCGGACCAGCCGGATGCAGGAGAGCACCGCGGCGACGCAGGCCGGGATCAGGAAGAGCAACCACATGGGGTTGTTGTAGACCCGGCCGCGCCGCACGCGGAACGTCTTCCCGAGCGCGATACCGAACTGTGACGTCCGGCGGGCTCCGCCCGGCCGCCCGGCCGCGCTTCAGGAACCGCCGCAGCCGCCCCCGCAGCCGGAACCGCAGCTGGAGGACGAGGAGGAGCCGCAGCCGGAGCCGGAGCCCGAGGAGCTGCCGCCGCAGCTGCTCGCGCCGCAGCCCGAACCCGAGGAGCCGGACGAGTCGGACGAACCCGAGGAGCCCGGGGAACCGGACGAGTCGGAGGAGTCGGAGGAGCCGCACCAGACCGTCGGGCCGGAGCAGGAGGAGCCGCCCGGGGAGCCGGAGCCGGCGCCGGAGTTCGCGGCGGTCGTCCGGGCGACCTGCTCGGCGGTCTCGGCGGCGAGCAGGGCCTCCAGCAGCTCCTCGTCGCCGAACGCGGCGGCACCCACGGCGGCCAGGCCGCCGAGCGCGAGGGCGCCGAGCAGGGCCGAGTCGGCGTTGCGGGCGCCCTGCCGGGGCGACCACGGCCGGCCGTCGTCCACCAGGGCGAGCTGGCGGCGTCCGGCCGGGGTGATCCGGCCCCGGGACGGCCGGAGGGCGATCAGGGAGACCAGGTCGAGGACGAACAGCACCAGCGGGATCCACAGCGCGGGCCGGTCGTAGCCCGGCTCCTCGGAGTCGATCATGTAGGCGGCCGCCGTGAAGGCCGCCGTGATCAGCAGCGTGGGCCAGAGCAGCCGGTGCGCCGTCCGGGCCCGGCGCAGGGCGACGGGGTTGCGCAGCAGGCCCCGCCCGGCGAGCCCGTCGCCGATCGCCTGGACGGAGGGCGAGCGCATCACGGCGACGCGGAGGGAGTCGAGGTCACGGCTGCGGGTCGGGCCGATCGCGTCGGCGATCTCGCGGTCGACCGGGTCGCGGGGCCGGTCGGCGGTCAGGGTGACCAGGCGGGAGCGGCTGACCACGACGTGGCCCGCCCGGTGCATCCGGACCAGGGCGGTGTCGAAGACCCGGCCGGGGCCGCCGGCGAGGAAGGCGGCGTCGAGCAGCGGTATGCCGCGGCCGGGCAGTCCCATCGGGTTCGGGACGCGCCGCGCCGCCTGCCGGGTCGTCGAGGCCCGGATCACGGCGGCGACGAGCAGGACGGCGGGGATCAGGAAGTAGGCGTTGTGCCACATGGGCGGTTTCCCCCGGGTGGTGAGAGGTGGTTCGGGTGGTTCGCGGGGTGGTGCACGGGGCGTGCGGTGCCGCGTTCGGGCACCGCCGGGGCAGGCGTCGCGGTGCGGGCACCGCGTCGGTCGGGGATGTCGGGGCGGTCGTTCCTCAGGAGTCGCGGCCGGGCCGCAGGGCGCGGCGCAGCCGGGCGAGCGGGCCGGGTGGCCGCTCGGGGGCCGGGTCGAGCCACTGTTCCAGGGAGCGTCGGGCGGTGGCGTCGAGTCCGGTGCCCTCGGCGAGCGCCCAGACCGCGAAGGCCCGGGCGTCGGCGCGGTAGCCGCCGGTCTGCGGGCGGCCGAGGGCGTAGGCCAGGAACAGCGGGCCGTACTGCGGGCCGAGCAGCCGGGGCAGGGCCGGGGCGACCCTGGCGGCGGTGTCGCGCCGCTTGGCGGCCAGGCCGGCGGCCTGTGCGCGGACCTGCGCGGGGTCGAAGCCGGGCGGTACCGGGCCGCCGGCCGTCAGGGCGGTGAGCAGTGCGGTCTGCCGGGCGGCCAGCCGGGCCCGGGCGGCCTCGGTCTCCGGATCGGTTCCCCGGCCGGTGCCGGTGCTGCTTCCGGTGCCGGTGTCGCTGTCGCTGCCGCCGCCGTTCGCCGGGCCTGTGCCGGTGACCGCGTCCGGACCGGTGCCGGCCGTCGCGCCGGTCACCGCGGGCCACCGCCGTCCGGGGCCCGGCCGCCGTCCAGCACCCGCCGGACGGCGTCGAGTTCGGCGGCCAGTTCGGCGGGCGGCGGGAACGCGGCGTCGCGCTCCAGCAGCACACCGGGGGGCGCGACCCGCGCGCACAGCTCGGCGAGCACCTCCAGCACGGGTTCGGTGACCGGGTGGGCGTGGGTGTCGTGCCAGACGCCGTCGACCATGGTGCCGCCCGCCACGTGCACGTAGGCGAGCGCCTCCAGCGGCAGCCGGTCCAGCTCGGCGGCCGGGTCGAGGCCGAGGTTGACCCGGTTGGTGTGCAGGTTGGCGACGTCGATCAGCAGCCGCACGCCGGTCCGCTCGACCAGCTCGGCGAGGAACTGCCCTTCGGTCAGCTCGTCGTCCGGCCAGGCCAGCTGCGCGGCGACGTTCTCCAGGGCCAGCGGCACCGGCAGCTGGTCCTGGGCGATCCGGACGTTCTCGGCGATCACCCGCAGCGCGTCCCGCGAACGCGGCACCGGCAGCAGGTGACCGGCCTCCAGGCCGCCCGCCCGGACGAAGGCGAGGTGTTCGGTGACCAGCGGGGAGCCCAGTGCGCCGACGGTGTCGGCGAGCCGGGCCAGCCGGGCCGGGTCGGGCCGGTCGGCGCCGCCGAGGCCGAGCCCGACGCCGTGCGGGACCACCGTGAGACCGCGGTCCAGCAGGATCCGCAGGGACTCCGGGAGGTGGCCGGCGCAGACGTTCTCGGCGACCACCTCGACCCAGTCCAGGCCGGGCTGCCGTTCCACGACGGTGTCGATCTCGCTGCGCCAGCCGAGGCCGACGCCGAGCCGCCGTTCGGTGCCGGGCCGCCGTTCGGTGCCGCTGATGCCGGGAGCGCCGGTAGTGCCGGGAGCGCCGGCGGTGTCCGCGCCGCCCTGGACGCCCGTCGTCTTCGCGGGCGCCTGCGGTGCGTCGTGCAGGACGGGAGAGGTCATCGGTGAGCCCCCTTCGGAGGGCCGGGCGGGAGAGCCGCCGGTCGGCGCGGGCCTCGTCGCCGGGGCCGCCGGGCGGTGGTGCTGAGCATGTCCCCGGTCGGTGCGACTGCCAAGCCCCGTCCGGTCATCTCAGAGCATTACTTGAGCTTCGCGATGCGTCAATGAGCGGCTTCCGACGAGGGGTCCCGACATCCCCGCAGGTGGGGCGGGTGGCGGCCGGAAAAAACCGGCGGCGGCCCGGAGACCCGGAAGCTACTGTGACGCTCCTATGACAACTCTGACGATTCGTGACTTCCGCCCCGAGGACGCCGGGGCCGTGGCGGCCGCCCACCGCGCCGGGCGCGAGCACCTGGTCCAGAACCCCGAGATGTTCGTGTGGCTCAACGCCCGTGGGACGAAGGGCGGGCACTACCGCACCTTCGTCGCCGAGCTGGACGGCCTGGTGGTCGGCACGGTGCGGTGCGGCGTGGTGACCGGCACCACCACGGTCGGCGTCGGCCACGCCAACGGCAGCGTCCTGCCCGGGTACCGGCGGCGCGGGGCCTTCACCGGCCTGCTGGCCGCCGCCGAGCGCCACCTGGCCGCGCACGGCGTGACCGAGCTGCACAGCTGGGTGGACGACGAGCCGGGCTCGCGCACCTTCGCCGAGGCCCGCGGCTTCACGGCGGGCCGGGTCGCGCACTTCGCCGTCCGGGACCTCACCGTGCCGCTGCCCGTGGCCCCGCCGCTGCCGGCCGGTGTCGAACTGCGCCCGGCGAGCGACTTCGCGGCCGATCCGCACCCGGTGTTCCTGGTCGAGGCGGACGCGGGCCAGGACGAGCCGGGCGAGGTACCGATGGACGCCGCCGACTACGAGGAGTGGCTGGCGGGGGAGTGGCACCGTCCGGACCACGACCGCGACCTGACCGTGGTGGCCGTGGTCGACGGCGTGCCGGCCGCCTTCAGCGCCGTCTCCACGGACGGCGGGGAGCGCTACTGGTCCTCCTTCACCGCCTGCCGGCGGGAGTTCCGCGGACGGGGGCTGAGCAAGCTCGCCAAGCTGGAGTCGCTGCGCCGGGCCCGCGCGGCCGGGCTGCGGTTCGCGTACACCTCGAACGACGCCACCAACGCGCCGATGCTCGCGATCAACGCCTGGCTGGGCTACGAGCGCTGCGCGAGCGAGCGGAAGTTCATCAAGCGCCTCGGCGCCTGAGTCGGGCCCGGTCGGCGGCCGCCGCGACGCCCCGGACCACCCGAATCCGGTGACGGAGCGTGACATCGGCTGCGCCGGACGGGTGAATTCGTGGCGGAAGCGGGCCCGGGCGCCGTGTCGCTCCCGGGTGCGGGAGTTCCCGGGGCCCCACGGGGCATCACATCCGCGCGCACAGTTCGTGCCCGAGTCCTCGGCGGGGGGATGCCATGGAGATCCTGCTCCAGATCCTGGTCGGTTTCGTCCCCGCAGTGATCGGCTTCCTCGCCGCCCGCTCGCTCGCCCGCACCCGGCTCCTGCTGCGCTACGGCTTCCTGCGGGCGCTGCTCGGGCCGTACGGCCGGGTGCAGATCGTCACCCCGAGCGTGGAGGCGGCCGAGTTCGCCTACGCCAAGGACGGCTGCCAGCTGACCAGCCGGGGGCCGCGGAACGTGCTCTTCATGCCGATGGCCGAGGCGCGGGCCATCGCCCAGCTCACCGACCTGCTGCGGAAGATCAACCGCAAGGCCACCATCGAGCTGGTCGCCGCCGGTGCGCAGGACCCCCGGATGCCGATCTTCTCGATCGGCGGTCCGGGCGCCAACGCCTACTCGGCCGGTGTGCTGGCGACGAGCTTCCCGGACTTCCGGCTGGAGCACCCGCAGGCCGCCCGGGCCCGCTGGGGCGGGATGGCCTTCGAGGCGCAGTACAACGCGGCCGACGAACTCGTCCGCGACCACGGCTTCGTGTTCGTCACCCGCACCTCCCGGCAGGCGCCCTGCGTGGTGCTCTGCGGGGTCTTCGCGTTCGGCTCGGCGATGGCGGTGGAAGCCCTCGCGGCGGCCGGCCGGCAGTCCGCGCTGGCGGCGCTGTTCCGTTCGGGTGGGAAGGGGTTCGTCGCGGTCGAGGGCCGGGTGATCGGCCTGGACACCGTGGACGTGACCGTCGAGGTGTGCCGGATCCTGCCGTCGCCCTGACGCACCCGGTGCCCCTGACGCACCCGGTACCCCTGACACCCCTGAAGCCCCTGACACCCCCGGCGACCCCGGCGCCCCGGACGCGTCGGTGCGGGGCCCGGGGACGGCGCGGGCGCCCGGGCCCGTTTCGGCCGGTGGCGAGGGGGACGAACGGGACGGAGCGGGAGACTTCCGGGCAGGAAGTGGCCGGAATCGTCCGGCTTCGGCTCCACCACCGGTACATCATCGGCATAATCGCGCCCATGACGATCAACCGTGCGAACGTGAGCGCGATTGCCGAGGACCTGTACGTCTGGCTCCCGCCGAAGCGCGGCTGGGGTCTGGCCAACTGCGGGCTGCTCGCCGGATCGCGGACCGCACTGTGGATCGACACGCCCTACGACCCCTCGCTGGCCGCCGAGTTCCTCGCCGAGAGCCGCAAGCGGCTGGCCGACGGGGTCGACGTCGACCGGATCGTCGTCACCCACGCCAACGGCGACCACCTCTGGGGCGCCGGCGTGCTCCCGGACGCCGAGGTGATCGCCACCCGCGAGGCGCTGGAGCACATCCACTGGGAGCCGACGCCCCAGCAGACCCACGCGCTGGTCGTCGGCAGCGACCCGGACTCGCCGCTCGGCGCCTACCTCCGGCGCCACTTCGGCCGGTTCGACTGGTCGCGGACCGACCCCGTCCACCCGGACACGGTCTTCCACGGCGAGCTGGAACTGCGGGTCGGGACGTACCCGGTGCAGATCACCGGCCTGCCCGCGGCGCACACCGGCGGCGACCTCATCGTCCACCTCCCGCACCAGCGCACGGTGTTCGCCGGTGACGTGATCTTCGGTTCGAGCGCCGCGCAGCCCGGCGACCACCCCTCGCACTGGGCCGGCCCGCTGGGGAACCTGATCTCCGCCTGCGAACGGATCCTGGCCACGGGGGCCGAGATCGTCGTCCCCGGCCACGGCCCGGTGCTCGACCGGGCCGGGGTCCGGGAGCACATCGCCTACCTCGACCACGTCCGCGAGCGCGCCCACGCCCTGCACCGGGCCGGGCTCCCCGCCCTGGACGCGGCCCGGCGGATCATCGCGGAGCAGCGCTACCCCGAACTCGGCCTGCCCGAGCGACTGGTACTCACCGTCGCCGCCGAGTACCGGCACCTGGACGGCTCGGCCGTGCCGAACGTCCTGGAGGCGATGAGTCAGGTCGCCCTGGTGGCCAGGGAGCTGGAGGAGGACGGCGAACGGCGGGCGCCGCACCCGCGTCCGGGTGCCGGCGGCGCCGTGGCCCCGGTCCCCCGACGCCGCTGACACCGGGCCCGCCCCCGCGGGCCGGGCCACCCCGCCCCGCAACCGAACCGCCCCGCCCCGTACCCTTCGGGGCCTTCGCACGAGTCCGCTTCTCCGTACAAGGAAACTCCGAGGACGTCGATGACGCAGCTGCTGGTACCGGCCCTGGCGCTGATCGCGCTCGCCGCGCTCGTGGCGGCCGGCTGCCTGGCCCGTGCCCGCACGCACGCACTGGCCCGCGCCACCGCCGCCGGGACGGCGTCCGGCCTGGCCGAGGAGCGCGCCCTGGTGGCCGAGGGCCGGGCCGGCCGGGCCGAGCAGCAGGCGCGCGACGCACGGGCCGAGGCGCAGCGCGCCGCCGAGGAGTCGCGCGGCGCGGCCGACCGGGAACTGGCCGCCGACGACCGCGCCCGACAGGCGGAGCAGCGGGCGGCCGGGGCCGAACAGCGCACCGCCGAGGCCGAGCGGGCGGTCACCGGGGCCGAGCAGCGGTCGGCCGACGCCGAGGACCGGGCGACGGCCGCCGAGCGGCGCACCGGTGCCGCGGAGGAACGCGCCGCGGCGGCCGAGGAACTGGCCGGCACGGTCGAACGCCGCACCGCCGCCCTGCTGGCCGAGATCGGCCACCTCGCCACCGAGCGGGTGGCCGCCGCCGCCCTGCGGCTGAGCCACCCCAACGCCCCGGTCGCCGGACCGCTGGACGCCCCGGCCGTCGGCCCGGACGCCGTGCAGGCGCTGCAGTCCGTCCTGGACGCCGCCGCCGCCGTCGTCACCGACGAGCGGGAGCGCGTCGACGCCGCCGCCCGCGCCACGATGCGCGGTGCCACGTCCAAGATCCAGACCCTGCTCTACCAGATCCAGAGCCTGGTCCAGCAGCTCCAGCACGACAACGACGACCCCCGGCTGCTGGAGGTCGACTTCCGCAACGAGGTCGCGCTGCGCCGGATCCAGACCGTCGCCGTGCTCTGCGAGGCCTGGCCCGGTCTGGCCCGCACCGACTCGCCGCTCGCCGAGGTGGTGGTCGGCGCGCTCTCCCGGGTGCCCGGCTACGCCCGCGTCAAGGTGGCCAACCACCTGCGGGAGGACCGGCTCGCGGTGGTGGCCCGGGCCGCCGAGCCACTGGCCGTCGCGGTCGCCGAACTGCTCGCCAACGCCACCGCCTACTCGCACCCGGAGACGGATGTCCCGGTCACCGTCCAGCAGGGCGGCCGGGGCGCGCTGGTGATCGTCGACGACAGCGGCATCGGCATGGAGGAGGACCAGCTGCGCCGGGCCCGCCGGCTGCTGGCCGGGCCCTCCGAGGTGCTGCTCACCGAACTGGGCAACCCGCCGAAGACCGGTTTCGCGGTGGTCGGCAAGCTGGCCCGGCAGTACGGCTTCTCCTGCCACATCGAGCCGTCCCCGTACGGGGGCATGCGCGCGCTGGTGCGGATCCCGGCCGGGCTGCTGACCGTGGTGGACGAGGAGCAGCCGCTCTCCGTGCTCACCCCGCTGCCGCTGCGGGCCGGTGCCGCGCCCGTCCCGCCGGTGCCGGCGGCCGGCCGGGGCCGGGACAGCGCGCCGGCCATCCACGTGGTGCCACCGGTGGCGGACGCGCCGGAGCGGTCCGCGGTGCCGGGCCCGCCGCCGGTGCACGCCGTTCCGCCGGTGCGGGCCGTTCCGGACGGGCCGGCCCCGGCGGACGACGGCACCGGGCTGCCGAGCCGCCGCCGGCGCCAGCCGCTGGCCTCCCGCCCGCAGCCGCCGGCTGGCGGCGGGGCGCAGGCCCGGCCCCCGGCCGCCGTCCGGCCGGAGCGGACGCCCGAGCAGGCCGCCGCCCGCTGGCAGGCGCTCCAGCAGGGCACCGGCTCCGGCCGCGCCGCGGTGGCCGGCGCCGAGGCGCGGACCACGGCCCCGGCGAGCGGCGAACCCGTCACCGAACCCGCCGCCGGGACCGCCGGAGCGGCCGGCGACACCCCGAACCCCCACCGCACCGACAGCCCCCACCCCCCGTCCCCCGCGGCGACCGGCCCCACCGGCGCCGACCGGGCGGCCCCGCCCCGCCCCGACGCCGCCCGCACCGGCGCCGGCCCCGCGGACGCGTCCGGCCGCCGGACCACCCAGACCCCCTGAGGAGCCGCGCCGTGAGCAGCACGCCCAGCCCCACCAGCACCACGCCCAGCCCGTCCGACAGCGACGGCATCGCCTGGGTGCTGACCCCGCTCCTGGAACTGCCGGGCGTCGTGCACGCGGTGATCGCCACCGGCGACGGCCTGGTCGAGGCCGCCTCGGCGGGCCTCGCCCGTGCCTCCGCCGAGCGGGTCGCGGCGATGACCGCCACCGTGCACGCCGCCGCCCGCGCGTTCACCACCGCCTTCACCGACGCCGACCAGCCCCGGCTGGCGCAGACCGTGGTCGAGTCCGAGCTGGGCTTCGCCGTCGTCGTCCCGGCCGGGGAGAACACCTCGCTCGCGGTGTTCACCACGCCCGACGCCCAGCTCGGCAACGTCGCCTACCAGATGCAGGTCCAGGTCGCCGCCCTGGGCCGCGCACTGGCGAGCCCGGCCAGGCGGCAGGACGCCCCCGCCCGGTCATGACCGCCACTCCCCGCAGGCGGATGGTGCCCGCCTACCTGGCCACCGGCGGCCGGACCCGCCCGGGTACCGACGGCTTCGAACGGCTCACCGTGCTGTTCGCCACCGGCACCGAGGAGCCGTCCGCGCTCGCCGAGCTGGAGGCGGAGCACCGGCGGCTCTGGGACCTCTTACGCCCCGGCGCGCTCACCGTGGTGGAGGCCGCCGCACACCTGCGGCTGCCGGTCAGCGCCACCGTCTTCCTCGCGGCCGACCTGGTCGGGGCGGGCTGCCTGCACGCCCGCGCGCCGATCCCCCGCGCCCAGCAGACCGACCGCTCCCTCGTCGAGAGGCTCCTCGTTGGACTCCGCACTCTCCGGTAACCGGCCCGGTCCGGGGCGGCCGGACCGGGTGGGCTACCTGCCCGACCCCGAACAGACGCTGATGAAGCTGGTCGTCGCCGGCCCGTTCGGCGTCGGCAAGACCACCTTCATCCGCACCCTCTCGGAGATCCCGACCCTGCACACCGAGGAGGCGATGACCGAGACCGGTGCCCCCGTCGACGACGTGGCCGGCCTGCCGGGCAAGACCACCACCACGGTGGCCGTCGACTTCGGCCGGCTCACCCTGCCCGGCGAGGTGGTGCTCTACATGTTCGGCACCCCCGGCCAGCGGCGGTTCTTCCCGCTCTGGCAGGACATCGCGCGCGGTGCCCTCGGCGCCCTCGTACTGGCGGACACCCGGCGGCTCGCCGACTCCTTCGAGATCATGGACATGGTCGAGGAGCAGGGGCTGCCCTACGCGGTCGCGGTCAACCGCTTCCCCGACTCGCCGGCCCATCCGCCCGAGGTGCTCCGGGCCCACCTCGACCTGCACGCCTCCACCCCGCTGGTGCTCTGCGACGCCCGGGAGCGCGGCTCCAGCCTGGACGCGCTGATCGCGCTCGCCGAGCACGTCCTGCACGGGCTCCCCGCCTCCGGGCCCGCCCCCGCCCGGGTCCCCGTCCCCGTTCCGGAGCAGTCATGACCACCACCCGGGACACACCGGTCCCGCTGCACGGCCCGGCCTTCGCCGCCGACCCGCAGGCGGTCTACGAGCGGCTGCGCCGGCAGGGTCCGATCGCCGGGGTGGAGATCGCGCCCGGCGTCGGGGCCCTGCTGGTCATCGACTACCAGGTCGCGCTCGACCTGCTGCGCGACACCGACACCTTCTCCAAGGACTCCCGCGACTGGCAGCGGACCGTCCCGCCGGACTCGCCGCTGCTGCCGGTGCTCGGCTACCGGCCGACCGCCCTGTTCAGCGACGGCGCGACGCACGCCCGCTACCGCCAGGTGATCACCGACGGCCTGGCGCTGATGGAGCCGCACCTGCTGCAGCGCCGGGTCGCCGAGGTCGCCCACCGGCTGATCGGCGCGTTCGGCGAGACCGGCTCCGCCGACCTCATCGCCGACTACGCCCGCCGGCTGCCCCTTCACGTCCTCACCACCTGGTTCGGCGTGCCCGAGGAGCACCGGGAGCGGCTGGTGGCCGGCATCGTCGGCTCGATCGAGTCCACCGAGCGGGCGATGGCCGCCTACGGGGACCTCGTCGCGGTGGTCACCGGCATGGTCGCCGAGCGCCGCGAGCGCCCCCGGCACGACCTGACCTCGTGGTTCCTCACCCACCCGGCGGGGCTGGACAACGACGAGGTGGTCCGGCAGATCACCCTCACCATGATCGCCGGGAACGAGCCGACCACCAACCTGATCGGCAACGCCCTGCTGCGGCTGCTCACCGACGCCCGCTACGCCGGCTCGCTGTTCGGCGGCGCGATGACGGCGCACCAGGCGATCGACGAGGTGCTCTGGCACGAGCCGCCGCTGGCCAACCTGTCGGCCCACTACCCCCGGTTCGACGTGACCTTCCACGGCCGCCGGATCCCGGCGGGCTCGCTGGTCCTGGTCTCCTACGCGGCCGCCAACTCCCAGGCCGCCCCGCCCGCCGGCGCGGCGGACACCGCCGGGGTGCGCAGCGGCGAGTCCGCCCACCTGGCCTGGGCGGCCGGCCCGCACGCCTGCCCGGCCCGTGACCCGGCCCTGCTGATCGCGATCACCGCGATCGAGCAGCTGACCAGCCGGATCGGCGACCTCGACCTCGCCGAGCCCGCCGACACCCTGCTCTGGCGCCCGGGCCCCTTCCACCGGGCCCTGGTCCGGCTCCCGGTCCGCTTCACCCCGGTCGGGCGGGACGGGGCGGGGTAGCGGGAGGGCCCGGAGCGCGAGGAGGCCCGGACACCCCGCGGGTGCC
>NZ_JBHJRC010000181.1:0-16900 GCF_042261735.1 Kitasatospora sp. NPDC056327
GCGGGGTTGGGGGCGGCGGCTATTGGTCGGGGCCTAGTGGGCCCGGGGTTGGGGGTCAGCGGGTGTGCTGGTGGGTGGGGTGGCGGGTGAGGGCGAGGGAGACGGCTTCGAGGGCGCTGGTGAAGGAGACCTCGCTCAGGACGCCCGGGGCGGCGACCTGGTCGCCGACGAGGTAGACGCCGTGGCCGCGGTCGACGGCGGGGCGGTCGCGCCAGGTGGTGCCCGGGCGGTCCACGGCGCCGGTGCGTGCGGTGGCGACGGCGGTGCGGCGCCAGAGCAGGCGGTCGGACCAGCCGGGGAAGCCCAGCTCCAGCAGGTGCTCGGCCCGGGCCAGGCCGGACTCCCTCGACTCGGCGGGGGCCAGCGGAAGCTGGGCCTGCACGAGTTGCTCGCCGGCCGGCGCCAGGCCCGGGTCCTGGGTGGTGAAGCGCTCCACCCAACCGGTGCGGTCGAGGTCGGAGACGAAGAAGGCGTCGCCGCGGCGCGGGCGCAGCGCCAGGTCGAGCAGCAGCGTCCGGCCGCTCTCCCCGGTCAGGCCGGGGTCGTCGAGCAGCCGGCGGGCCGACTCCAGGGACGTCGCGACGAGGATCGGGTTGTTGGTGGGCGGCAGCGCCTCCAGGCGTGAGCCGGTCTCGATCCGCACCCCGAGCTCGCGGGCCCGCGCGGCCATCCGGTCGATCACCGACTGCCAGCCGCCGACCGGGTACGCCGCCTCGGGCGGAAGGCTCGCCGCCCGGCGCAGCCGCTCCTGGGTGAACGCCGCCGACAGCAGCCCCGGGTCGTGGTGGAACGTCGCGACGGCCGCGAAGTTGGCTGCCGCCCGGGCCGTCCGCTCGTCCGCCACCTCGCTCGCCCAGCCGAGGAAGGTCCGGCCGACGGGGGCGTCGCGGCGGGCCGCCAGCCGGGTGAGCGCCAGCGGCGGCAGCGCGCGCAGCCGCTCGTCGTGGAGGTAGCGGGTGCGCAGCAGGGCGCCCAGCGGGATCCGGGCGAGCGGGCCGGTGAGTCCGCGCTGCCGCAGCCACGCCCAGTGCGGGCCGCGCCGGTAGAACGCGTGCGGTCCCTCGTTGGCCCGGTAGGGGCCCTCGCTGGTGCGGGCCCGGCCGCCGAGCCGCCGGTGGGCCTCGTGGAGCGTGACCTCGGCACCGGCCTCGGCCGCCGAGACGGCCGCCGTCAGACCGCCGAAGCCTCCACCGATGATGGTGAGCCGCTGAGCCATGTTCTCGTCCTCCCTGGTCGTCCCGGTCCGGCCGTTCCGGTGGGTGCCGGGGCGGCCGCTGTCGGGAGGGGGACGACGCAGCCCGCCCGGATGTGACAGCCCGTCGCGCGGGAAGCCGGCCGGGTCGACCTCCCGCGCGACGGGGGCGGTCGGACGGCGTGCGGGTGGGGTCGAACCCGCGTCGACCGGGACGTTCGGCGAGGTGTCGCCCGCAGGTCACCCGGCGTACACGAAGCACCATCGCCCGCTGCCTACCGTCCGGGCCATGACCATCTCCCGCACCCGTGTGACCGCGGCGGTGGCGCTCACCGGCGCCCTCGTCCTCGGCACCCCCGCGTTGGCCGTCGCCGCCCCGGCGGGCGGTGCCGCCGCCGGCGCCGTGGCTGCCCCGGCCGCGGCCCGGCACGCGATCCCCTTCACCGCCGCCACCGTCACCCAGCAGGCGGACGGCAGCTTCGCCCTGGCCTGGACCGCCCCGGGCGCCCGGCACGTCACCGTGTACGCCGGCACCGACCAGGACGACATCGCCCACCGCAAGCCCGTCGCCGGGGGCAGCGGCACCGCGACGGTCACCGTCACCGGCCTGCGCGCCGCCGACCGCTGGTTCTTCGAGCTCGTCCCGGACCGCGGCGCCCCGCTCGTCGTCGCCGACCGCTCGCTGCACCTCGCCTCGGCGCCGAACTTCCGTGACGCCGGCGGCTACCGCACCGCGGACGGCCACTGGGTGCGGATGGGCGTCGTCCACCGTTCCGGCGACCTGTCCAGGCTGACGGACCAGGACCTCGCGAAGCTCCGCCGCCTCGGCATCCGCACCGTCTTCGACCTGCGCACCCCGGCCGAGCAGAAGGCCGCCCCCGACCGCCTGCCGGCCGGCGCCACCGCCGTGGACGCCAACGTGCTCGGCGCCGCCGACACCGGCGCGTTCGACGTCAGGACCCCGCAGGCCGCCGTCCGGGCCATGACCGACGCCGAGCGCACCATGGTCTCCGCCGACAGCGCCCGCACCGCCTACCGCGCGGTGCTGAACTCGCTGGTCGAGCGCGACGACGAGAACGTCCTGTTCCACTGCACCGCGGGCAAGGACCGCACCGGCTGGGCGTCCGCCGCGCTGCTCACCGCGCTGGGCGTGCCGCGCGAGACCGTCGAGGCCGACTACCTGGCCAGCAACACCTACCGGGCCGCCGAGATCGCCGCCACCCTCGCCCAGCTGCCGCCGGCCCAGCAGGAGGTCTACAGGCCGCTGCTGGACGTCCGCTCCGAGTACCTGGCCGCGGGGTTCGACGAGGTGCGGAGGCAGTACGGCTCCTTCGGCGCCTACCTGAAGTCCGGCCTCGGCCTGGACCGGCGGGACCTTCGCGACCTGCGGAGCCAGCTGCTCGTCGGCTGACGCCCGGGCCTGCGGTGCCGGGGCGGCCGTCCTGCCCCGCCCCGCACGTTCCGGAAGGTCGCCAGGAACGTGCGGGGCGACGGCTCCTACCGGAACCAGCCGCTCCAGACGCCGTTGGCCTCCTTGTTCTTGTACCAGCTCTTGCCGTCCGTGCCGGTGGTGACCAGCTGCAGGGTGTAGCCGTACTCCGACGCGATGGACACCTGGCCCGTGACCGCGCCGCCGAGCGACTGCCAGGGCTTCCAGTCGCGGGGATCCGACGTGCCCCAGTCCCAGCGGTACATCTCACGGGTCCAGATCGCGTGGTCGGTGCCGACGACGAAGACCTGCGCCACCTTGTCCGGGAAGTAGACGATCTTGGGGTCGCCCCACCGGCCACCGCAGAGGTACGGTCCGCCGATGACGGGGTCGTTGTACACCTGCTCCCCGCCGTAGCAGGAGTACCACTTCGAGTTGGAGGCGTGAGCGGTGCCCGTCGCACCCACCATGCCGGCCGCCACGACTCCGGCCACCAGGGCCGCCGTGGCCGCGGACCTTCCGAACCGTCTCTTCATCGCCATCACTGCCTCCAGGCAACGGAGTTCCCGCGCCGCCGGGGGTCGGGGCGCGGGCGACCCGGCCGCGACGTGCGGGCTCCGGTCTGCCGTCAGCTTCGCCACCGACATGACGGCAGGTCAACATATCTCCTGGTGAGGGCACTTGGGGTACGGGTCGACTCTGCCCGGACGGGCATCGCCGAACCGGGGCCGCCGTGGCCGAACCGGGGCTGCCGGCCGCCGGAGTGCGGTGCGTCCGGCGGCCGGCGCGCGCACCCGGGCGGCCCTCCGCGCGCCGTCCGGGCGGCGGCGGGCGCGGGGGCGGCGCGCGTGACGCCCCGGGGTCCGGCCGGGGCTCTCCGCTGCCTCTTGAGGCAGGGCGGCGAACGGCTCGCCGGAGCGGCGCCGGCGAGCCCTCCGACGCGGCCCTCCGACGCGGCCGTCCGACGCGGCCGTCCGAGCTGGATCTCCGGGGCGGCCGTTGCGGAAAGCCGCCGGCGCCGCCGCTCCGGCGGGACACCGCGTTGCCGGAAGCGGGACGTCCTGGTTCGATCGACGGCATGGACCAGGAAGCCAACCCCGAGATCGCCGCCACCCTGCGCCAGATCGGCCCCCGGCTGCGCCGCCTGCGCGAGCGCAAGGACATGTCGCTGGCCGACCTCGGCCAGGCGACCGGCATCTCCAAGAGCACGCTGTCCCGGCTGGAGTCCGAGCAGCGCAAGCCGAGCCTGGAGCTCCTGCTGCCCATCGCCGCCGCCCTCGCCGTCCCGCTGGACGAGATCGTCGCCGCCCCGCGGGTCGAGGACCCCAGGGTCCACCAGCACGCCGGGCGGGTCGACGGGCGGACCTTCGTCCCGCTCTCCCGCCACCGGACCGAGCCCCGGGCGTTCAAGATCACCATCCCGGCGGCGCAGCAGGACCCTTCGCTCGCCACCCACACCGGTCACGAGTGGCTGTACGTGCTCTCCGGCCGGCTGCGGCTGCTGCTCGGCGAGCACGACGTCGTGCTCGCGCCGGGCGAGGCGGCCGAGTTCGACTGCCAGAACCCGCACTGGTTCGGGTCCACCGGCGCCGGCGACGTCGAGGTCCTCAGCCTCTTCGGCAAGCAGGGCGAACGCATCCACCTGCGCGCCCGCACCCGCACGAAGGAGGCCTGGACGGAGGTGTGAGGGGTGTCGGTGCCGGGTGTCGGCCTCCCGACGGTGTGACCGGGTGGGGGCCGGACGAAGCGGTGGCAACGCGTGGCGGTCGCGGTGCGGGCGGTGCTCGTGGCGGCCGGGGGTGCCGTCACGTTCCTGCTGGGCGACGGCGGGGAGGACCCGGCGGCCGGGTGGACGCCCACGAGTCCGCCGGTCCCGCCCGCGTCGCCGGGCCCCGCCCCGGTGGACGTGTCCGGCCTGCCTGCCGAGTGCCGACGGCCCGGCACCGTCCGCTCCTTCGCGACGGGCGGCCTCCGAGCGGGCCGGGCCGCGCCCCCGGGGTGTGCGCGTCGCGCGGCGCAGGCGAGAGCGCCGCCCGGCCGTAGGGGCCGTCGGCGTGGGCGCCGGGGCGGCGCGCATCCGGTGAGGGGCCGGCGCGGATCCGGTCAGGTACCGCGGGGCACCCGGGGGAGGCCGCGGTTCGGGGGCCCGGGTTCAGGAGGCGGCGTGCAGCACCGCCGGCGGTGTCGGCAGCCCGGCCCGGTGGGCGAGCGCCGCCGCCTCGCCGCGCGAGGCGACGCCCAGCTTGGCCAGGATGTTGGCCACGTGGAACTTCACCGTGGACTCGCTGATGTGCAGGGTGCCGGCGATCTCCCGGTTGCGGCGGCCCCGGGCGAGTTGGTCCAGCACCTCCAGTTCCCTCGGGTGCAGCCCCGGCGGCAGGTCCGCCGTCCCCGCCGCCCCGGCCTCCGGGGCGTGCAGCGGCAGGTCGACGGTCACCGTGGTGCCCCAGCCGGGGACGGCGTCGACCGTCAGCCGGCCCGCCAGGGCGGCGATCCGGTCGGCGGTGCGGTGGGCGGTCAGCGCGTCGGCGGTCAGCAGGCCGGGGCCGTCGTCCCGGACGACCGCGCGCAGCCCGTCGTCGACGAACTGCCAGCGCACGTGCAGCCGGCTCAGGCCGTCCTGCTCCAGCATGGCGAGCACGGCGGCCCGGACGGCGGCGCGGGCGGTGTGCGCGGTGTCGGCGGGCACCGAGCGGTCCGCCTCGGCGGGTGCCAGCAGGTCCAGCCGGACCGGGCTGTGCCGCAGCAACGGCCTTATCGTGTCGGCGAGTCGGGAGAACGCGGTGGCGGCCGGCTCCTCGCTCAGCTCGCGGTCGAGATCGGCGGCGCCGCGCAGGTCGAGCAGTGCGCCGACCGCGAGGTCGGTGGCGACCCGCCGGGCGGTGGCGTCGTCCAGCGCGGCGGAGCGCAGTGGCGCGAGGATCGCGGAGAGGGCCGAGGCGTGGGCGCCGCCGAGTTCGGCGATGGCGAGGGCCCGGGCGCTCGCCGAGGCGCGCGAGACGGCGGCGTGGGCGGGCGCGGCGTCGACGGCCCGGTGGTGGGAGTGGGTGGTCAGCAGTTCCCACATCCGCTGCAGTACCCGAAGGGTGCGGTCGGGCAGCGGTGCGGGGGGCCTGTCGGGGTCGGCTCCGTCCGCCGCCCGGACCAGGACGAGCAGTGCGCCGTTGCTGCCCGCCGGCGCGGCCGCCACGGCGACCGCGGGGCGCGGGCGCCCGCCGAGCACGGCCCGGCCCTGCCAGGGGAGGCCGGGCTCGACCTCGGCGCCGAGTCGGGCCAGTTCCGCGCCGGTGATCCGCGCGGACAGCTCCGCGGGGCCGAGGACGCTCGCCGGGGAGCAGGTGCAGATCCCGCTGAGCTGGGCCAGCGCGATGTGCGGCACGAGGCCGGAGAGTGCCTCGGAGACTCGGGCGAAGAGCTTCTGACGGGGTGTGCGCAGCACCTCGACGGTGAGGGCCAGGGCCCCTTCGGGGTCGTCCCAGGACCACCCGCCGGGCCCGTTCCCGCTGCTGTCCCCGTTCGTGCCCCCGCCCCCGTTCGTGCCCCCGCCCCCGCCTCGGTCCCCATCGCCGTCCCCGTCCCCGTCCCTGTCGCGACCGCCGCGCGGCTGCTGCTCCACCATGCCGACCAGCGTAGTTCGCGCCCGCCCGCGGGCACCCGGCCGAACGGACGGGTGGAACCGGCCGAACGGCGGGCCGGGAACATCGGCCGCCCGGGCCAGGCTGATACCCGACGGCTCCGCGGCGGAGGCCCCGGTGTCCGTCAAGTCCCCTGTGACAGAAGAACGGTGGAGAGAATCATGAGCAACGTCCGGAGCATCTCGGCCAAGGCCGTCGGCTTCTCCGAGTACGGCGGCGTGGAGGTGCTGCGCCCGGTCGAGGTCGAGGTGCCCGCGCCCGGCCCCGGCCAGGTGCGGATCGCGGTGCGCGCCGCCGGTGTCAATCCGCTCGACCACAAGGTCAGGTCCGGTGCGCTGGCCGGGCTGTTCCCGATCGCCTTCCCCGCCGTGTCCGGCCACGAGGTGGCGGGCGTGGTGGAGGCCGTCGGCGAGGGCGTCACGGAGTGGCGGGCCGGCGACGAGGTGTTCGGCGGGGTGGACGGCGGCGGGTACGCGGAGTACGTGCTGGCGTCGGCGGGCCGGCTGGTCCGCAGGCCGGCCGCGCTCGACTGGACGCGGGCCGCGGCGCTCCCGGTGGCGGCCGAGACCTCATGGCGTTCGCTGGAACTGCTGGGGGCCGGGGCCGGCCACACGTTGCTGGTGCACGCCGCGGCGGGCGGTGTGGGCACGGTCCTGCTGCAGTTCGCCCGGGCCCGTGGGATCCGGGTGATCGGCACCGCGAGCGAGGCCAACCACGGGTACCTGCGCGAGCTGGGCGCGGTGCCGGTGGCGTACGGCGAGGGGCTGGCCGAGCGGGTGCGCGCCGCGGCGCCCGAGGGGGTCGACCGCGTCCTCGACGGGGCGGGCGACGGCGTGCTTCCGCTCTCCGTCGAGCTGGCGGGCGGTGCGGAGAACGTGCTGACCATCGCCGACCTGGCCGGCGCGACCGAGCACGGGGTCCGGCTGAGCGGCGGGCCGGGGACGATCACGCGTGACCGGCCGGCCCTGGAGGAGGCGGTCGGACTGTTCGAGACGGGCGGCCTGCGGCTGCCGTTGCACCGGGTGCTCCCGCTGGCGCAGGCGGCCGAGGCACAGGCCGAGAGCGCGCGTGGGCATCTGCGCGGAAAGATCGTTCTTACCGTGGCTTGACCCGATTGGTCTGATTTTCACCTGTTTGGAATAATCCGACGCTCGGAATCCCCGTGATCACGGGGACCGCCCGGTCGGCCGGCCCGCACTCACCCGAACGCGTGCGGGCCGGCCGACCGGGTGCGACGGGCGGCGCCGGACCGTCCGCGCGGACGAGGTCTGGAGGACCGGATGGACAGACGAGCAGTGGTCGGCGAATTCCTCGGAACGCTGCTGTTGGTGCTGCTGGCGGTGGGTGCGGCGGTGCTCGCCGGGGACGCCATCGGGCCGGTGGGCATCGCGCTCGCGTTCGGCCTGGTGCTGCTCGCCCTCGCCTACGCCCTCGGGCCGATCTCCGGTTGCCACGTCAACCCGGCGGTGACGCTCGGCTTCCTGCTGGCCCGCCGGATCGACGGCCGCACGGCGGTGTCGTACTGGGTCGCCCAGGTGCTCGGCGGCATCGCGGGCGCGGCACTGGTGCTGCTGCTCGCCAAGCAGGTCCCGGGCCTGGAGACCCACGGCAGGCTCGGCACCAACGGGTGGGGAGACCGTTCCCAGGTCCACCTCACCGGCGCCGGCGCCTTCCTGACCGAGGTGCTGCTCACCTTCCTGCTGGTCTACGTGGTGCTCGCGGTCACCCACCGGCTCGCGGTCACCGGCTTCGACGGCCTGCCGATCGGCATGGCCCTGGTGGTCGTGCACCTGGTCGGCATCCCGCTGACCGGCACCTCGGTGAACCCGGCGCGCAGCCTCGGCCCGGCCCTGTTCGCCGGCGGTCCGGCGCTCTCCCAGCTGTGGCTGTTCCTCCTCGCACCGCTGCTCGGCGGCGCCCTGGCGGCCGGCGTGCACCTGCTGACCCACCCTCGGCCCAACCTCGCCGCCGCCGAAGCCCTCGCCACCGACGCCCGTACCCCGGCGTAGCAGCGGGGGTTTCACCGTCCGGCAGCGCGCCGTTACAGTGCGGTGCCATGACGGAGACGAAGGCATCGACGCCCGGCGCGCCCGGCGGCCGGCTGGCCGGCAAGTTCTGCGTGGTCACCGGCGCCGCCCACGGGATCGGCCGCGCCGTGGCCGAGCTCTTCGCCCGGGAGGGCGCGGCGGTCGTGGCCACGGACGTGGACGGAGACGGCCTGCGGCGGCTGGCCGAACGGCTGCCGCGGGCCGTCACCACGGTGACCGGCGACGTCGCCCGGGACGCGGACGCGCGCCGGATGATCGACGCAGCCGTCGACCGGCACGGCCGGTTGGACGTCCTGGTGGCCAACGCGGGGGTGCTCCCGCTGTCCGAGATCACCGAGGCCGACGCCGAGGAGTGGGACCGCGTGATGGCCGTGGACGGCCGGGGGATGTTCCTCACCTGCAAGTACGCGATCGAGGCGATGGCCCCGGCCGGTGGCGGTACGGGCGGGGCCGGTGGCGGGGGCGCGATCGTCTGCGTCTCGTCGATCTCGGGCGTCGCCGGCCAGCGCGGCCAGGCCGTCTACGGTCCCGCCAAGTTCGTCGCCTCCGGCCTCACCAAGCACCTCGCCGTCGAGTGGGCCGACCGCGGCATCCGGGTCAACGCCGTCGCCCCCGGCACCATCACCACCGAACGGGTCGCCCGCCTGCGCGACGAGCCCGGCGGCCCCGAGTACCTCGCCGCGATCGAGCAGCGCCACCCGATGCGACGGCTCGGCGCCCCGGCGGAGGTGGCCGCCGCCGTCCTCTTCCTGGCCTCCGACGAGGCCTCCTTCATCACCGGTGCCGTCCTCCCGGTGGACGGCGGCTACCTCGCGCAGTGAGACCGGCGCCCGCCGGGGCCCGGCGGGCGTTCCGGCCCGGGCTAATGGCCCGGGTTACCGGCCCGGGCCCGGGTCCGTCCTCGGCTCGGCGGGTTCCCCGTCCGGGCCGACGGGTCGCAGCTGCTGTTCGACGCCGTGGACACCCGGGGCGACGCCGCGCGCTGCCGGGCGCCGGACGAGTCGGGGGTCCGGGTCTTCGCCGAGGTGACCGGTGTGCAGAACTGGTCGGAGGCGGTCCGCACCGACTACGGGGCCTCACCGGCCTGCCGCGACGTGCTCCGGGCCACCTCCTCCTCGCTCGACCACGAGGCCGTCCGGTGCCCGGCAGTGGCGGAGTTCCGGGCCGCGGTGGCGCACGCCTTCCCGGACCGGGAGCCGCTGTTGTCGGCCTGGGAGCCGGAGGGCCGGGCGGGCGCCCAGCGGCTCGCCGACGCGATGGGACCGTGCGGTGCGGACCTCATCAGGGCCTGCGTCGAACGGTTCATGAACCGCCCCGAGCCGTACGACGCGCAGGTCTGCTCCTGCCCGCCTCCTTCGTCCCGCGGCCGCAGCCGTCCGGGCCCGTCCGGACGCGGCCCGCCGGCAGGACGCGGCCGAGGGCGGACGGGGCGGCTGGGCCACCCGGGTGGAGTCCATGACCACCACCTGCTTCGACGTCCCGCGGCCGCCGTACGAGCCGTGACCCGGGCGGGCCACGGCTGACCCGGGCAGGTCGGCTGACCCGGGCGGGCCAGCGAGCCGGGCCGCCGCCTCGCGCCCCTTCAGTCGAGGCGTTCCACCACGACCATCGCCGCGTCGTCGTCCAGCCGCCCGCCCGCGAACGAGAGCAGGTCGCGCCGCAGGTGGTGGAGCAGCGAGGCCGGGCGCTCCTCGCGGTGGTCGGCGAGCCGGGCGGACAGCCGCTCGGTCAGCGGGTAGAACCGCCGCCCGGCGTCGCGCGCCTCGATCACGCCGTCGGTGTGGATCAGCAGCCGGTCGCCGGGCAGGAACGGGAACTCCTCCACCCGGTACGGCTCCGGGGCCAGCTCGCCGAGGCCGAGCGGCGGCGCGGCGCGGGCCGGTTCCAGCGCGGTGACCCGGTCGCGGTGCAGGAGCAGCGGCGGCGGGTGGCCGCAGTCGACCAGCCGGACCACCGCCTCGTCGTCCGGGACGTCCAGGACGACGGCGGTGATGAAGGACTCGCCGCTGTCGTCCGGCGGTGCGTCCGCGTCCGGCCGGGCGCCGGGCGGCGGGGGCGGGCCGCACCGCTGCTCGGCGGGCTGGGCGAGGTCCCGGGCGATGCTGCCGTCGAGGTGGGCGACCAGGCCGGGCAGGTCGGCGTACAGGTGCGCGGCGGCGCGGAAGGCGCCCAGCAGCAGTGCGGCCTCGCCGAGCGAGGGGAGGCCCTTGCCGCGGACGTCGCCGACCAGCAGCCGGGTGCCGCCGGTGGTGCGGGCGGCCGCGTAGAGGTCGCCGCCGACCTGTGCCTCGGCCTCGGCGGCCAGGTAGACGGAGGCGAGGTGCAGGGGGCCGATCCGGTCGGGCAACGGGCGCAGCAGGACGCGCTGGGCGGCCTCGGAGACGGAGCGGACCCGGGCCAGCTCGCGTTCGTGCCGGTCGCGCAGCGCGCGCAGGCCGACGATGAGGGCCGAGACGGCGAGCAGGGCGCCGAGCTGGGTCTGGTGGTTGGGCGTGGTGATGCCGTCGCGCAGGGCGCCGATGACGGTCAGCGCGGCGATCGCGAGCAGGGCGACGACGGTGGTCGCGCGGGCACCGGCGAGGGAGGCGGTGAGGGCGGGGGCGACGATCAGCAGCGGACCCAGGTGGATGTCCGGCGGCGCGAGCACGTCGACCACGGTGATCAGCACGATCAGCGCGAGCGGGACCGCGGTCAGGGCCCGGCGGTCGGGCCGCCAGGAGCGGCGGCCGTCGGGCCGGGGGGTACGGGGAGGCTGCCGGGGTGGCACCTCTCCTCTGTACACCGTTCGAGTGGTCCGCCGCACCCCGGGAGCCGGCCGGCCCGGAACCGCACCGGGCGCGGCCGGCGTTCGGCGGTTCGTCGGCGCTCGGCCTTCGGCCGGCGTTCGGGCCCGGGCGAGGCCCGGGAGGCCCGTCAGCCCTCCGAGCCGTAGCGGGCCAGGTAGTCGGCGAAGCGGGCGACGTCCTCGTCCGCCCAGCCGGTGAAGCGGGCGGCGAAGGAGAGCCGCCGCTGCTCGTTGGCCTCCCGCAGCAGGGTGAGCCCGGCCTCGGTGGCGAGCAGGATCTGGCCGCGCTGGTCCTCCGGGTCGGTCTCGCGGCGCAGCAGCCCGAGCTTCTCCAGGGCGGTGACCTGGCGGCTCACCGTGGACTTGTCGAGCATGAAGTGCGCGGCGACGTCGGCGGCCCGGCAGCCGCCGCGCTCGGTGATGAGGTCCAGGATGCTGTACGTGACCAGGGAGAGGTCCGGGTGCAGCTGGGAGGCCTTGTGGCGGGCGCGGCGGGCGAAGGCGGTCAGCTCGCGCTGGATGGTGGCGATCGACGTCTCGCGGTCGGGCACGGCGGCCTACCTCCTCGGGTCCCCGGAATTTCGTTGCACTATACAACGAATTCGGTTGCGGTCGCGGACCCGGACGGACCGGACCGCCGGGCCTGCCAGGCGCGCGCGGCGGCGATCCGGCGGGTGGCGCTCGGGTGAGTGGCGAACAGTAGCTCAAGCACCCGGGGCGGGTCGACGTCGGACACGTTGGTCAGAGCCAGTCTGCGCTGCATCGCGATGAACTGCTCGGCATCTCCGGTGAGTTCGAGCGCGTGCCGGTCGGCCCGGACCTCCACCCGGCGGCTCACCGCGCACTGCACCGGGCCCGAAAGGGCACCCAGCAGCGCCGCGCACGCCGCCAGCAGCGCCATCGACCGGGGATCGGCCGCGTCCGCCGCGCCCGCCGCCGACAGCAGTGCCTCCCGGTCCGCCGCCAGGCCCAGCAGCGCCACCACGACGGCCGCACCCGCCGCGGTCAGCACCGTGCCGGTCAGCACGTCCCGGTGCTTGACGTGCCCCAGCTCGTGCGCCACCACCAGCTCCACCTCGCGCGGCTCGGCCGTCGACAGCAGGGTGTCGTACGCGACGATCCGCCGCGTCGCGCCCAGACCGGACACGTACGCGTTGAGCGCCGTCGTGCGGCGCGAGGCGTCCGCCACCAGGACGTCCCGCACCCGGACGCCGTCCCGGTCGGCCAGACCCAGCAGCGCCTCGCGCAGCGGGCCCGGCGCCATCGGTGTGAAGCGGTTGAACACGGGCTCCACCAGCAGCGGGTGGAGGAAGGAGAGCGCGGCGGTCAGCAGCGCGGCCGCCCCCGCCGCCGGCACCCACCAGTACCGCGGCGAGCGGTCGGTCAGCGCGTACAGGCCGAGGGCCGCCGGCAGGGCGAGGACCAGGGTGAGCGCGAGCCCGCGCAGCACGTCCACCGTCCAGCCGGCCCAGCCCTGCGTCACCAGGCCGAACCGGGCCCGCACCGACCGGGCACCCGCCCCGAACGGCACCTGCGCCAACTGTCCCAGCAGCACCAGGGCCGCGGCCCCGGCGAGCACCTCCGCCGTCCGCGAACCGCCGAACAGGCCGCCGGCCGCCGACACCAGCCCGGCACCGGCGGGCGTCAGGCCGAGCACCAGGGCCAGGGCCAGGCCGGTCACCCGGCCGCCGAGCGCCCACGGTAGCCGGGCACGGCGCAGGGCACGGCCGCGGGCGCGCTGGGCGGGCGTGAAGTCGGGGGCGGTGATGGGTGCGGGTGCGGGGGCGGGGTGGTCGTTCGGGGGCGGGGCGGCTGGGTCCGTCATCTGCTGTCCGTCGTCTGTCGGCCGGCCACGGGCGGCCCGTCGTCCGGGGCCGGCCGCGGTGCGGAGGCGGGCTGTCGTGGGGGCGGGCGTCGTCCGTCGGCAGCCAGCATGTCACTCCCCGGCGGGCCCGGTGGCGCGGTGGGTGCCCGCGCGGAGCAGCCGGTGGCCCAGTTCGACCAGGGCCCGGCCGACCGCGAACTCGTCGCCCACCGCCGGGGCCGGGGCGTCCCGCGGACTCCGGCGGGCGAGCGTGTCGCTGTGCAGCACGTTCCCGTCGGCGTCCAGCACCGCGTGCACCCGGGTGGTGTCGCGGTCCTCCACCACGTGCAGGGTCAGCTGCCAGTCCTTGGCGCGGACGGCGTGCTCCCCGCGGTCCTCGGCGGCGGCACCGCCGGCGGGAGGGGCGGGCGGCGCCGCCGAACCGTCGGCGCGGACGATCACCACCGGGCAGGACCCGTGCACGGCGCAGCGCGCGCTCACCGAGCCCAGCAGGGCCCGGGCGAAGGTCCCCCGGCCCCGGTGGCCGAGCACCAGCAGGTCGGCGCCCTCGGCGGCCTCCAGCAGCACCTCGGCGGCGTGGCCGGGCAGCAGGCTCTCCTCGATTGGCACCGGGCGTTCGCGGCCGACCACCTCGTCCACCTCGACCGTCAGGGTGCGGCGCGCGGCCCGCTCGAAGCCGTCGTCGGCGATCGGCGCGTACCAGCCGTACAGCGACGGATACTCCCACGCGGCCACCGCGTGCACCGTGGCCCCGGTCAGCAGCGCCTGGCCGACCGCCCAGCGCAGCGCGGCCTTCGAGGGCGCCGAGCCGTCGATCCCGACCACGATCCGCCGCCCGCCGACGGGCCCGTCGGCCGGAACGGCCGTCCCGGTGATCCCGGTCATGACCCACCACCTGCCGGTCGTGTCCTCACGGAGCCTCCACGTTTCCACGCTGCCCGCGGCCAGGCCGCCGTGCCAGGGCCGGTGGGGCCTGGTGGGGTGGGGGTTGGGGACGGTTCGGCCTGTGGGTGGGGTGGGTGGGGCCGGAGTGGTGGGTTGCGGGTGTCGGCGGGGGTGGCCGGTGGGGCCTGTTGGGTGGTGGATTCGCGACGGTTCGGCCGGTGCGCGGGGTGGTGGCTCCGGGTGTGGGCGGGTGGTTGATGACCTGGCCGGTGGGGCCTGGTGGGGTGGGGGTCGCTGTGGCGGGGACGGTTCGGCCTGTGGGTGGGGTGGGGTTGGCCTGGGTGGTGGGTTGCGGGTGTCGGCGGGGGTGGCCGGTGGGGCCTGTTGGGTGGTGGATTCGGGACGGTTCGGCCGGTGATCGGTCAGGCGGCGCGTTCTGCTCCGTGCGCGGGTGAGGATCCCGGACCGTGGCCGGCGGGGCGGCCCGGTCCACGGGTCGTGGGGTGGGGCTCCGCGGGGCGTCGGGAGGTCGGTGGGCCGGGCGGAACGGGGCGGTCCGGTGGTGGAGTCGGGGTGCCCGTGGCCTGGTGCGGGCGGTGTGTCCGGGGCTGTGTGCGCAGGTGGCCGGGGCGGGTGCGGCGGGGGTGGTCGAACGGTGGGCGACGGGCCGGTGCCGCTTGTGCCCGAGGCGCGAAGGGAGCGCGGGGGAGTGGCGTAGGCTGACCGCTGCTGATCGACCTTGGGGGAACACACATGCGCCGTGCCGCGGCCGCCGTCGCCCTGTTGCTCGGGTTCATACCCGTGGCCGCCTGCGGACCGGACGACCCCGATCCGGCCACCGTGAAGGCCGCGAAGGCGGCCAAGGCCGCCGCCGAGGCGGCCGCGGCGGCGAAGGCCTCGCCGGGTGCGTCCGACGGTTCCGGCGACCAGACGTCCGGGGCGCCCCGCCCCGACGGAAGCATCACGGTGGCGTTCGCCGGCGACGTCCACTTCGAGGGCCGCACCGAGGCCCGGCTCTCCGTGCAGCCGCCCGAGACGGCGCTCGGCCCGTCCTCCCGGACGCTCGCCGCCGCGGACCTGGCCGTGCTCAACCTGGAGACCGCGATCACCGAACGCGGCACCGCCGAGCAGAAGACGTACACCTTCCGCACCTCGCCGAAGGCGCTCACGGCGCTCAAGGACTCCGGCGTCGACGTCGTCTCGCTCGCCAACAACCACGCCGTCGACTTCGGCGCGGACGGCCTCGCCGACACGCTCGCCGCGAAGGCCTCCTCACCGGTCCCGGTGGTCGGGTTCGGCCGCAACGCCAAGGAGGCGTACGCCCCGTACGTCACCACCGTGCGAGGGGTGAAGGTCGCGGTGGTGGCCGCCAGCCAGGTCGAGGACCTCACCAACCAGAAGTGGCGGGCCGGTGCGAACAAGCCCGGTATCGCCTCGGCGCTGGACACCGCCGCGCTGGTCAAGGCGGTCGGTGACGCGAAGCGGCAGGCGCCGGTCGTGCTGGTCTACCTGCACTGGGGCGACGAGGGGAAGGCGTGCCCGACCGGTGCCCAGACCACCATCGCCAAGAAGCTCGCGTCCGCGGGCGCGACCGCCGTGGTCGGCACCCACGCGCACACCATGGTCGGCTCCGGCATGATCGGCGACACCTACATCGGCTACGGCTTCGGCAACTTCCTCTGGTACGGCACCTCCAACTACGCGAACTCGAACGAGACCGGGGTCACCACGCTGACGCTGAGCCCGGCCGGGAAGGTGCTGGGGGAGGAGTTCGCCCCGGCGACCATCGACGACCGGGGCGTGCCGATGCCGCAGTCGGGCGCGGAAGCGGCCGCCGCGCTCAAGCGCCGCGACGGGCTGCGCGGGTGCACCGGTCTGGCGCCGGTCCCCGGGGCCGCGTCCGGCACCGCCGTCGGCGCGGCGCCTTCCGGGACCTCCTCCCCGACGCCGTCCGGCAAGGCCGCGACGCCGTCCGGCAGGGCGACCGACGGCCGGACCCCCGACGGCAAGCCGTCCGACGGCAAGCCGTCCGACGACAGGACGGCCGAGGGCAGGGCGCCCGTCGCGCCCGCCTCCGGCGCCAAGCGGTCCGCCACCCCGAACACCGCGGCCCCGAACAACGCCGCCCCTTCCGCCTCCACCCGCTGAGCCACCGCCCGCCGGGCGGACGGGGACAGCGGGCCGCCGCACGGCGGCGGGCGTGAGAGGGTCGGACGGAGACGATCGGCGCACGGAGGGCACGGGCAGTGACGGAGTGGGAGGTGCACGGACGGCGCCAGGTGTACGGGTCGCCGTGGGTGGAGCTCTGGCTGGACGACGTGGACATCCCCGGTGTCGGCCGGGTCGACCACCACGTGCTGCGGATGCCGAAGGAGTGCGCCAACTCCGTGGTGACGGACCGGGCGGGGCGCTTCCTGCTGCTCCACCGGCACCGCTTCATCACCGGCCGGTGGGGCTGGGAGCTGCCGGCCGGGTGGGTGGAGCCGGGGGAGGAGCCCGCGGCGGCCGCGGCCCGCGAGGTGGAGGAGGAGACCGGCTGGCGGCCCGGCGCGGTGGTGCCGCTGACCGAGTTCGACGCGATGGCGGGGATCTCCACGATGCACTTCCACTCCTTCCACGTCACCGGCGCGACGCGGATCGGTGAGCCGGTGGACCGCTCGGAGGCGAGCCGGGTGGAGTGGCTGACCGAGGACGAGGTGGTGGGCCTGCTGGCGGCGGGCGAGGTGGCGGAGGGCGCGTCGCTGGCGGCCCTGTCGTACTTCCTCGGGCCGTACCGGCTGGCCTCGCGGAGCGCCCGGTGACGGGGCGGGCCGGGGGCGCGCGGCGATCGAGGCGGAGCCGAAGGCGGTGGTCCGGGAGCCGGGCGCGGTGCTGCGGCGGCTGGAGGGCGGGTACGGGCCGGGCCGCGCCGAGGTCTGCCGGGACACCTACTGCGACACCCCGGACGGCCGGCCCGGCTCCGGCGACCGGGAGTCGCGCATCCGCGAGGCGACCGGCGCGGACGGTTCCCGGACGGTGCTGCTGACGTACAAGGGCGCCCGGGTGGACGGTGAGTCCGGGTCGAAGCCCGAGCACGGGACACGGGCGGCCGAGGCCAGGGC
>NZ_JBHJRC010000182.1:0-16801 GCF_042261735.1 Kitasatospora sp. NPDC056327
GCGCCGGACGGGGCGCGGCGCCGTGGGCGGCGCGGTCAGCCGGCCGGGCTGATCCGGCGGCCGTCCCGGGCCCCGTACAGGGTGAGCGCCTCCACCGGACAGAAGTCGACGGCGTCGGCCAGCTCCGGGGTCAGCGGTTCCCCGGCGGCACCGGTGGGCTGTTCGCGCAGCGGGCGCGCGAGTCCGTCGGCGCCGAGGGTCAGCGAGCCGGGCGCGGTGCTCGCGCACATCCCGGAGCCGATGCACCGGTCGCGGTCGACCTGGACGATGACGGCGAGCGGGGTCCGCGGATCCGTCACCAGGCCACCCGCAGACGCTGCGGGCTGCGGGTCAGCAGACCGCGCCGCCAGTCCAGGGCCTCCGTCGCCTCGGCGAGCCGCAGCGCCGGCAGCCGCCGGGCCAGCCGGTGCAGCGCGAGTTCCAGCTCCATCCGGGCCAGCCACGCGCCCAGGCAGTGGTGCGGCCCGGCACCGAAGGTGTACATCGGCGCGGCGAGCGGGGAGAACAGCTCGGTCAGCAGGTCCCCGGTGAACACCCCGGGGTCGGTGTTGGCGGTGCCGACGTCGGCGGCGACCACGCTCCCGGCGGGGATCCGCACCCCGCCGATCTCGACGTCCTCGACCGCGCGCCGCAGCAGACCGGGCAGCGCGTCGGAGTCGCCCAGCGGCACGGCGCGCAGCAGCTGTTCGGTGGCGGCGGCCGCGCTCTGCTCGTCCGAGGCGAGCTGCCGCCAGGCGTCCCGGCCGTCGCCGAGCAGGTAGACCAGCGCGTTGCCGAGCGCCGTCATGGTGGTCTCGTGCCCGGCCACCACCAGGCCGATGACGAGCGTGACGATCTGCGCCTCGGTGACCCCGGGGGTGTCGGCGGCGGCCGCGAGCAGGCTGCTGACCAGGTCGTCGCCGGGCGCGGCCCGCCGCTCGGCGATCACCTCGGCGCCGAAGCCGGCGAACTCGACCATCGCCGCCGCGATCGCCCCGGCGGAGTACGCGGAGGTGGACAGCGCGTGGTCGCTCCAGTGCTCCAGGCGCTTGCCGTCGAGCCCGTCCAGGTCCATCAGCCGGCCGATCACGGCGATCGGCAGCGGGCGGGTGTAGGCGGCGACGATGTCGGCGGGCGAGCCGCGGTCGATCAGCTCGTCGATCAGTCCCTCGACCACGGAGGCCACCCAGGGGCGCCAGCGGGCGATCGCCCGGGGGGTGAACGCGCGCTGCACGGTGCGCCGCAGCCGCTGGTGCTCGACGCCGTCGATGTTCAGCATCGAGGCCGGGTCGTCGAGGATGTTCGGGGTGAGGACGATCGGCGGGGCGTCCGGCTCGTACAGCGCGGCGCGGCCCAGGCGCGGGTCGGTGAGCACCTGCCGGACCTCGGAGTGGCGGCTGATCAGCCAGACCGGGGTGCCGGTGGGCAGGGCGGCCAGCCGGGGCGGGCCGGGTTCGAGCAGACGCAGACAGTGCAGCGGCGGCAGGACGGCCCCGGCCGGGCCGGGGCTCGGGACGGTGCCGGCGGCGGCACCGGTGGCACTGATCTCGGCGGACATCCGTACTCCAGACTCCAGGGCGGTGGCCGCGGGGGCGGCGGCCGGCGGGGGCGGATCCGGGCGGTGCGCGGGTGACGGGCGGCTCGTGGACGGGTGCGCCGGGCGGGTCGGGTCGGTTTCGACCGTACGTGGGCGGGGGGCCACAGTCAGCGACGATTCCAGCCAACGCCGGGGCGGACGGCGACCGGTGGGGCCGTGGCGGCGGCGGGCGGCGCGTGCCGTCGGCCGCGCGCCCCGGGGGCGCGGTGCGGAGGGTCGCCGGGGCGGCCCGGCGACGTCCTCCGCCCGGCCGGTGAGGCGGATCACCAGGGGCGTTGTCCGGTGCGCCCCCGCACCGGACGTTACGCTGCGGGGGCGAGTCCCCCGACTCGTCCGCGGTCCGTTCCGGGCGGCGGGAACGCAGGCCGTGCCGGTGCGAGGGCGCACCGGCCGACGGAGGTGGAACCGGATGGCCCAGCAGGTCAAGGCAGTCGTCGCACGCGCCAAGGGCGCGCCCGTGGAGGTGACGACCATCGTCGTGCCCGACCCCGGGCCGGGCGAGGCGGTGGTGCGGATCCAGGCCTGCGGCGTGTGTCACACCGATCTGCACTACCGCGAGGGCGGGATCAACGACGAGTTCCCGTTCCTCCTGGGCCACGAGGCCGCCGGCATCGTGGAGACGGTCGGCGAGGGCGTCACCGAGGTCGCGCCCGGTGACTTCGTGGTGCTCAACTGGCGCGCGGTCTGCGGTCAGTGCCGCGCCTGCAGGCGCGGGCGTCCGCAGTACTGCTTCGACACCCACAACGCCAAGCAGAAGATGACGCTGCTCGACGGCACCGAGCTGTCCCCCGCGCTGGGCATCGGTGCCTTCGCGGAGAAGACCCTGGTCGCCGCCGGCCAGTGCACCAAGGTCGACCCGGCCGCCGATCCGGCCGTCGCCGGTCTGCTCGGCTGCGGTGTGATGGCGGGCCTGGGCGCGGCGATCAACACCGGCAACGTCGGCCGCGGCGACACGGTCGCCGTGATCGGCTGCGGCGGCGTCGGCGGTGCGGCCGTGCTGGGCTCCCGGCTGGCCGGCGCGTCGAAGGTCATCGCGGTGGACATCGACGACCGCAAGCTCGCCACCGCCGAGAAGCTCGGCGCCACCCACACCGTCAACTCGAAGTCCACCGACGCGGTGGAGGCGATCCGCGAGCTGACCGGCGGTCACGGCGCGGACGTCGTGGTCGAGGCGGTCGGCCGCCCGGAGACGTACCAGCAGGCCTTCTACGCCCGCGACCTGGCCGGCACCGTGGTCCTGGTCGGCGTGCCGACGCCCGAGATGAAGCTGGAGCTCCCGCTGCTCGACGTGTTCGGGCGCGGCGGCGCGCTGAAGTCCTCCTGGTACGGCGACTGCCTGCCCTCGCGGGACTTCCCGATGCTGATCGACCTCTACCTCCAGGGCCGGCTGGACCTGGGCGCGTTCGTCAGCGAGACCATCGGACTGGACGCAGTGGAGCAGGCGTTCGAGCGCATGCACCACGGCGACGTGCTCCGCTCGGTGGTGGTCCTGTGAGCGGCCGGACCCCGCGGATCGACCGGCTGGTCACCGCCGGCACCTTCGAACTCGACGGCGGCAGCTGGGAGGTGGAGAACAACGTCTGGATCGTCGGTGACGACACCGAGGCGGTGGTGATCGACGCGGCGCACGACGCCGCCGCGATCGAGGCGGCGCTGGGCGGCCGCAGGCTGCTCGCGATCGTCTCCACCCACGCGCACAACGACCACGTCGGCGCCGCCCCGGAGCTGGCCGAGCGCACCGGTGCGCCGGTCCTGCTCCACCCGGACGACCTGCCGCTGTGGAAGCTCACCCACCCCGACCGGCTCCCCGACGGCGAACTCGCCGACGGGCAGCGGATCGAGGTGGCGGGCACCGCGCTGACGGTCCTGCACACCCCGGGCCACGCCCCGGGCGCCGTCTGCCTGTACGCCGCGGACCTGGGCACGGTGTTCACCGGCGACACCCTGTTCCACGGCGGCCCGGGTGCCACCGGCCGCTCGTTCTCGCACTTCCCGACCATCATCGACTCGATCCGCGAGCGGCTGCTGACGCTGCCCGCCGAGACGGTGGTGCGCACCGGTCACGGCGACCCGACCACGATCGGCGCCGAGGCCCCGGCCCTGCCGGAGTGGCTCGCCCGCGGTCACTGAGCACGGTCGCGTCCCCGGGCCCGGCGGCGGCCCGTCCGGCCCGGGGACGTACGATCGCGGTCATGGCCCACGACCCGCGCGCGCTCGACGACGCCTTCCTCGCCTTCTGGCGGGAGCGGCACATCTCCACCCTGACGACCCGGCGGCCGGACGGCTCGCCGCACGTGGTCCCGGTGGGGGTGACGTTCGATCCGGAGACCGGGATCGCGCGGGTGATCAGCAGCCGGACCAGCCGGAAGGTGCGCAACGTCCTGGCGGCCGGTGAGCCGGGGCAGCGGGTGGCGGTCTGCCAGGTGGAACGGGCGCGCTGGTCGACGCTGGAGGGCGTGGCCGTGGTCCGGGACGCGCCGGAGGCCGTGGCGGAGGCGGAGCGGCGGTACGCCGAGCGCTACCGCGAGCCCCGCGTCAACCCGGACCGGGTGGTCCTCGAAATCGCGGTGGACCGGGTACTGGGCCGCGCCTGACGGTTCCCCCCCGGGACGGCCGTGGCCTCGCGGAGGACGGCCGGAATCCTTCCGTTTATCCGGCGTTGATCGTCACGGCGTAGCGTCGGGGCATGAACGAGGGAACGACGGGGGACCGGGGCGTGCGGGCTCCGGCCGAGGGCGGCCGGATGACGGCCGAGGACACGGACCGCTTCCGGGTGCTGCTGGCCCGGCTGGAGGAGTCGCTGGCGGCCGACCGCCGCGGCGTGGCGGCGGTCGGGGCGGGAACGGGGGCTGGCCGTGAGGGATGAGCGCCGCCCGGCCGCGCGCGTCGAGGTGCTGCCGCTGTGGCAGCGCGGCGCGCGGGCGGACGGCCCGGGCCGGACCGCCCCGCCCGGTCCGCTACTTGGCGAAGCGGACCTCGGGGAAGGCCGGCGACGGCCGGTCGAGCAGTGGGGCCGCGCGGCCGCGCAGGTGCCGGTCGAGGAACGCGCCCAGGTAGGCGCGGGTGGCGGCGAGCGCGCGGTCGCCGGCGGCGGTGCCGAAGGCCTCCAGTAGCTCCTGCGGCGTGTAGCGGTCGCGCAGACCGAGGTCGTCGACCACCCAGTGGCTGTCCGAGAACGAGAGGTGCCCGGCGGCCGGCAGGTCCACCCAGTAGCGGGGACCGGTGAGCGGGCTCCAGGTGTCCTCCCAGTTCCGGGTCGCGGCCTCGCTGCCGCCGAGTGCGGCGCTGAACAGCAGGACCGGGCGCCCGCCGGCGTCCCCGGGCGGGATGAAGACGGTGCCGTCCAGGTTGGCGGCGGCCTTGATGCGCGGGTCCTGGCGCATCGCCTCCAGGGAGCCCGCGCCACCCAGCGAGTGCCCGGCGGCCGCGACGCGCGAGGCGTCCACGGTGAGCCCGCGGACCGGCCCGCCGCCCGGTGCGGTGATCCGGTCGAGGACGAACCGCAGGTCGGCCGCGCGGATCCGGGAGGACCGCTCGCCGAAGTCCGGCTCGTTCTCGTGGCCGCAGGACAGGCACCCCTCGACGCGGCCGTCGGGGAACTGCACCCAGGTCTCGTGGGTGTGGTCGACGGCGGCCACCGCGTAGCCCCGGGCGGCGAGTTCCTCGCCGAGGGCGGTGAGCGAGGTCCGGCTCATGCCGTAGCCGGGGGAGAGCAGCACCAGGGGGTGCCGGCCGGGGGCGGGCCGGGCGCCCGTCACGGCGTTGACCCGGACCGTGGACGGTTCGGTCGTGCGGTAGAAGATCTCGGAGAGCTCCGGCGACAGATAGGGCGGGCGCGGTCCGTGCGCCCGGACGGCCGGGTACCAGAAGGTGACCATCAGTTCCCGGGCCGCGGTGCCGTCCGGGCGCCAGGGCTCGGTCCGGCTCGGGTCGACCAGATGCGCCGAGGACGTCCCGACCGGCCGGTGGACGGTCGGGGCGGGGACGGGCACGCCCGTGGTGCCGTGGGCGGCGGCCGCGGCGGCGGCGGTCGCGGAGGGTGTGCCGGTGACGGCGGCGGCCGGGCCCGCGAGGGCCAGCACCAGGGCGGTGGAGAGGATCGTCAGGGCGGCGGAACGCCGACGTGGGGTCTTGGACATGACGCCACGTTAGGTTCGCCGCGGGTCACGGCACGTCGGTCCGCCGGGGGACCGGGGGTACGCCGCGAGATGGAGCCGGCCCGGCCTTCGGCATGCCGTCGGACCGGGGGCGGCTCCACCTGTGGGCGGGCCCGCCGGGGCGGGCGGTCAGCAGTCGCAGCCGCACCCGTCGCAGCCGCAGCCGTCACAGCAGCCGCCGCAGCAGTCGGCGTTCTCCCCGCAGCACTGGCAGGCGTCGCAGCAGTTCCCGCAGTCGCAGCACTCGTGCCGGGCGCAGAAGCCCTCGCGGCGCTCGCCGCTGAACGGGTGGTCGTGCTCGCAGCAGAGCAACTGGCAGGTGCAGCCCATCAGCGCCCAGACCGCGCAGCCGGCCAGCAGGTTGCGGCGGCCGGGCGGCGGGCCGCCGGGCGGGGTGAAGCCGGGGCCCTGCGGCACCCACGGCGGGACGGGGCCGCCGGGGGCCTGCGGCGGGGGCTGGTTCGGGTCGTGGCGCGGCGGTGCCTGGTACGGGTTGCCGGCGAGCGGGGTGCCGTCCGTGGTCCGGGTGCCGTCCTCCGCCCGGACCCGGCAGTCGGTGTGACCGGCGTGGCCGAAGACCCGGTCTACAGCGCGTCCGGGTTCGTGGGCGAGCAGCACGTGCACCAGCGCGCGGTCGGTCAGTTCGACGTCCTTGAGCGCCAGCCGGATGCCGTGCACGGCATCCCGGCAGAGGCGTTCGGCCTCGGCGCGGTCGGTGCCGGTGGCGGTGAGCGGGTTCCAGGCGCCGCTCGCGGCGTCGGCCGACTGGTCCTCGGCGGCGTCCAGCAGGTGCGCGAGCCGTCCGAACAGCCGTCCGGCCTCGGCCAGCGGGGCCGCGTTCCCGGGCCGCCCGGCCAGCGCGGCGGTGTGCGCGAAGGCGGCGGCGGTGGCGGTCTCGGTGGGCTCGGTGACCAGCAGGACCGACCCGCCGGCCGGCAGCGCGCGCTCCAGTTCGCCCTGGCGGGCGGCCGCGTCGAGCAGCACGGCGGTGTCGAAGCCGACCACCGAGGCGCTGCCGGCGCTCCGGCGGTCCCAGCGGCGGGTGACCGCCCGGGCGCCCGCCGCGACGGACCGCCGGGCGAACACGCCGTCCCGGTCCTCGACGTGGTCGCGGATCTTCACCGAGGCGAGGGCCAGCGAGACGGCGGCGGCCAGCCGGGCCCCCTCGCCCCGGGCGACGGAGGCCGTCCGCATGCCGCGCAGCGGGCACGGTCCGGCGGTCCGGCGGCCGGCGCCGTCCCCGGCGGCGGACTGCGCCTCGACCAGCACCGAGATGATCAGGCCGTCGTAGTTGGTGGCGGTCCGCGCCAACTGCCCGTGGTCGTCCCGCAGGGCGAGGCAGAGCCCGCAGAGGTGGGCCGTCCAGCTCGCCCGCAAGCGCTCGGAGAGGCCGTGGCGGCACGGTCTGATGATGCCGAACATTGTGGTTCCCCCGTGTTTCGCGTGGGCCTCCCGGCCCGTGATCGCGCACATCATATGATCGTCGGCCGGTCGCTCCGGAATCCCCGGCGGCCACCGGGGGCCACCGGGGGCCGGTTCGGCTCGGCCGCCTCCTGGCAGGACATCCGCCGGTACCGCGCCGGTTCCGCCGGAGCGCACGCGCGGGCGCGGGCCCGGCGGCCCGCGGGGCGCCCGCGGGTCCGGGCGACCCCGGTGACCCCGGGACCCCGTGGAGCGCCCCGGGGGCCCGTCCCGGATCCGGGATAGCATCACGGATATGGGAATCGAGACGGCCGCCGACGAGCGGCTGGCGCAGCGGCTCGCGGAGTTGCGGGTCGAACGCGGGTGGACGCTGGAGGAGCTGGCACGGCGGGCCGACGTCAGCCGCTCGACGTTGTCACGGGTCGAGCGGGCGGAGGTGAGCCCGACGGCGGCCCTGCTCGGACGGCTCTGCGCGGTGTACGGACGGAGCATGTCGCGGCTGCTCGCCGAGGTCGAGGCGGCCCCGGCCCGGCTGGTGCGCGCCGGGGACCAGCGCGTCTGGCGGGACGACACGACCGGTTTCGTCCGGCGCTCCGTCTCGCCGCCGCACGGCTCGCTGCGGGCCGAGGTCGTCGAGGGCCGCCTGCCGGCCGGTGCCGACATCGCCTACGACAAGCCGTGCGACACCGGACGGGAACACCACCTCTGGCTGCTGGAGGGCCGGCTGGCGATGACCGTCGACGGCGCCGAGGAACTGCTGGAGGCCGGGGACTGCCTGCGCTTCGTCGCCGAGACCACCCGGTTCCGCTGCCCCGGCCCGGCCGAGGCCCGGTACGCGCTGGTGGTGGTCGAGCCGTGAGCACGCCCGGGGCGATACCGGCGCCACCGGTCAAGGAGAGGTTCGACGCGGCCGGGCGGCGGGTGCTGCTGGTCTGCGTCGCGGGCGGTTTCACCACCCTCGTCGACCAGTCGGTGCTCAACACCTCGATCCCCGCGCTGCGCGAGTCGCTGCACGCCCAGCCCGCGCACCTGCAGTGGATCGTGGCCGGCTACTCGCTCGCCTTCGGGCTGGCGCTGATCCCCGGCGGGCGGCTCGGCGACGTCCGGGGCCGCAAGTGGTTCTTCGTCGGCGGGCTGGCCCTGTTCACCGTCGTCAGCCTGCTCTCCGCGACGGCCACCGAACCGTGGGTGCTGGTCGCCGCCCGGCTGCTCCAGGGCACCGGCGCCGGACTCGTCAACTCCCAGATGATCGGCACCCTCCAGGACGTCTTCCGCGGCCAGTTGCGGGCCCGCGCGCTCGGGATGTACGCGGTCACCGGCGGCCTGGCCTTCGCGCTCGGCCCACCGGTCGGCGGCGCGGTGATCGCGGCGGTCGGGCCGGAGTACGGCTGGCGGCTGACCTTCCTGCTCAACGTCCCCTTCGGACTCGCGACCGTGGTCCTGGCCGCCCGTCACCTGCCGCGCCCGAGCCCCCGGGCCCGGCACGCGGACCTCGACCTGGTCGGGCTGCTGCTGGTCGCCGCACTGACCCTGGCGCTGATGCTGCCGTTCGTCCGGCCGCCCGGCTGGGCCGGCTGGGCCGGCTTCGCCGCCGCGGCGGCCGTGCTGCTCGGTGCCCTCGCCGGGTGGCAGCGCCGCTACGCCCGGCGCGGCGGCCATCCGCTGATCCACCCGGCGCTGACCCGTTCGGCGCCGTACGCGCTGGGGACGGCGGTGGCGATGGCCCAGTTCGGCTCCTCGCTGGCGGCCGGACTGGTGCTGACCATGTTCCTCCAGGACGGCCTCGGGCTGTCGCCGATGGGCGCGGCCCTGGTGGCGCTGCCCTCGGCGGTCGCCATGGGCTTCGCCTCGGCGTTCGCCTGGCGGGTGGTGCAGCGCTTCGGCCACCGGACGGTCACCGCCGCCATGTGCGGCTCGGCGCTGGTGATGCTGGCCGGCGGGCTGGTCGCGCACTGGGCGCCGACCGGCTCGCTGCCCTGGCTGCTCGCGCTGCTGCAACTGCTGGGCGGCACCTCGATCGGGCTGATGTCGGCCTCCAACCAGGCGTTCGTGCTGCGGCACGCGCCGGCCGAGGCGGCCGGGGTGGGCGGGGCGATCCTGCAGATGGCGCAGCGGATCGCGGCGGCGGTCGGGGTCTCGGCGCTCTCCGGCGTCTATCTGCGGGCGACCGGCGGTGGCGGCGGGCACCGGGCGGCGTACGCCTGGGCGAGCGGCGTCTGCGCGGCGGTGGCGGCGCTGGCCGTGGTGGCCTCGGTGCTGGCCGGCCGGGCGACGGCGCGCGAGGAGTCGGCGCGGGTGCTCGCGGCCCTGGACGCGGCCTCCGGCGGCGCGCCCCCGGAGGCGGCGGCTCCCGGGACGTCCACGGGCGGGGCGTCCGGCGGCGGCCGCCCCGGGGACGGTCTCTCCGGGGGCGGTCGGGCCGGGGACGGCGGGTCCCCGGCGGGGACGCCGCCGGGGGGCAGCCGGGCGGAGGGGACGCGGGCGTCCGGCTGAGCGCCGGGGCTGGCCGCCGGCCCCGTGGCCCGGCCCTCAGACGCCGTGCTCGGCCGGGAGCCGGCCCGCCCGGATCGCCGCCACCAGGTCGGCGTGGTCCGCCTCGGTGCGGTCCGCGTACGCCACCGCGAACCCGGCGACCGCCTCGTCCAGCGCCTCGCTCTTGCCGCAGTAGCCGCTGATGACTCCGGGGTCGGCGGTGTGCGAGTGGGCGCGGGCGAGCAGGGCGCCGGTGATCCGGGCGTAGTCGTCGAGCTGGGCGGGCAGCAGCGCCGCCGGGTCGACGCTGCCCTTGCGGTTGCGGAACTGCCGCACCTGGTAGGGGAGTCCGTCCACCGTGGTCCAGCCGAGCAGGGTGTCGCTGACCACCTGCATCCGCTTCTGGCCGAGCACCACCCGGCGGCCCTCGTGCCCGTCCGGAGCGGTCACCGGGTACCCGGCCCGGGCCAGGTGCGGCAGCAGCACCGACGCGCGGGCCTCCTTGACCTGGAGCACCAGCGGCTGCTCGCGGTGGTCGGTCAGCAGTACGACGTACGAGCGGGTGCCGACGCTGCCGGTGCCCACCACCCGGAACGCCACGTCCTGCACCCGGTAGCGGGAGAGCAACGGGTGCAGCTCGGCCGGCACGGTGCGCACGTAGGGGCCGAGCGCGGCGGCGACGGCCCCGGCGGTGGCGTCCGGCACCTCGCTGAGCACCGGCGGGGCCGCGGTGAAGCGCAGGCCCCCGTCCGCCGCGCGGACGGTGGACCTGGCGGCGAAGCGCGCGCTGGTGTTGCCGAGCGCCTTGGCACCGACCTTCTCCAGCACCTCGGCCAGGTCGTGCGCCCGGGCGAAGGAGACCAGCTGCTCGTCCGCGACGGCGTTCCAGGCGTCCAGCGCCGGCAGCTTGGCGAGCGTGCGCATGGTGCGGCGGTACGCGCCGACCGCGTCGAAGGCGGCCCTGCGGGCGGTGTCCGCGTCGGCGCCGATCTCCCGGCCGGCCAGCACCAGACTGGTGGCCAGGCGCTTGAGGTCCCACTCCCACGGGCCGGGCACGGTCTCGTCGAAGTCGTTGATGTCCATCACCAGCCGGCCGCGGGCGTCGCCGTACAGGCCGAAGTTGGCGGCGTGCGCGTCGCCGCACAGCTGGGCGAGCGTGCCACTGGCCGGGGTGACGGCGAGGTCGGCGGCCATCAGGCCCGCCGAGCCGCGCAGGAAGGCGAACGGGGTGGCGGCCATCCGGCCGAGCCGGATCGGCACCAGCTCGTCGAGGCGGCCGGCGTTGGAGGCCTCGATCGCCTCGACGGCGCCCGGCCGGCCGGGGGCGGGCGCGAACCCGGCGTGCCGCTCGCGCGGGGTGCGCTCGCGCAGTTCCTTGCCGCGGGCCCGGGCGCCGCCGTCCTGGCCCGCGGCGAAGCCCTCGACGGTGAACCGCCGCCCGGGCCCCCGCCCGGCCCCCGTCGTGTCCGCCGGTATCCCGGACCCGTCCACCGCATCGGTCAGCTGCGTCACTGCGTCCCGCCCTGTTCTCCGTCGTTCCTGCCCGCGACCTGCGCGGACCCGGCCCCGGAAGGGCCGGCCAGCAGGCTACCGGGCCGCCTGAGCGGCCTTTCGGCAGGGAGGGACGCACAGCGGGGCGGCTCCGGTTCCGGGGGGGCGACCGGGGTTCCGCGGACGGGTGGCTAGGGTGCCGGGATGACGGATCCTCGGGGGCGGGCGGCGGTACGGGGCACGGCAGCGGCGGCGGCGGTGCTGACGGTGGCAGCCGGGCTGGGCGTGCGGGCGGCGGGCGGCGGGGACACCGCGAAGTACGCCGGGGACGCCCTCTACACCGTGCTGCTGTACGCGCTCGCGGTGCTCGTCGCGCCGCGGCTGCGACCGCTCGCGGCGGCGGCCTGGGCGGCCGGCCCGAGCTGGGCGGTCGAACTGTTCCAGCTCACCGGCGTGCCCGACGACCTGGCCCGGCGGAGCACGCTCGCCCGGCTCGTCCTCGGCTCCACCTTCAATCCGCCGGACCTCTTCTGGTACCTGGCCGGTGCGGGCCTGGCCGCTCTCGTCCACGGTGCGGCGAGGGCGGCCGGGCGCTCCGCCGGCGGGCCCGCGGCCCAGGAGCACGGCGACCGTCCGGCGTGACCCGGGGCACCGGGCCCGGACTCCGCGTCAGAGCGGCATCAGCTCGGGCCGCTTGGCCTCGACGTGGTCGCCGGAGGACTCGCCGCGCAGCCGTCGGCCGACCCACGGCAGCAGGTGCTCGCGCGCCCAGTGGATGTTCTCCCGGCGCTGCTCGGCGGGGGAGAGCGCCTGGGCGTCGGGCCACGGCGCCTCCGGGTCCTGCGCGGTGCGCAGGCCCAGCGAGCGGGCGGCCAGCAGGGCGACCCGCTGGTGTCCCTCGGGGGACAGGTGCAGGCGGTCCTCGCTCCAGGCACGGCGGTCCTGCACGGCCCGCAGCGACCAGAGGTCGGCCACCTTGCAGTCGTGCCGGTCGGCGACGGCCCGCATGTGGCCGTTGTAGGTGGCGATCTTCCCGCGGAGGTGCTTGAACAGCGGGACGTTGCGGGTGTCGAAGCCGGTGCAGATGAGCACCGTCCCCGCCGCGGCGGCGAGTTGGGCGACGGCGGCCTCGAAGCGCTCGGCGACCTCGTCCGGGTCGCTGCCCGGGCGCAGGATGTCGTTGCCGCCGGCGCAGAAGGTCACCAGGTCCGGCCGGATCCGGCGGACCTGCGGCACCTGCTCGGCCACGATCTGGTCCAGGAGTCTGCCGCGCACCGCGAGGTTGGCGTACCGGAACCCGCCCGGCGGCCGGCCCGCGGCGAGCAGCCCCGCCAGCCGGTCGGCCCAGCCGGTGAACGCGCCGCCGGAGCCGGGGTCGTTCAGCCCCTCGGTGAAGCTGTCCCCGAGGGCGACGTACGAATCGAGGGCAAGGGTCTCCTGGAGGTTCGGCATGAAAGAGATGGTTCACCTTCTCAAGTGACCTACGCCACCGTAGGTGACCGGTTGCGGTACGTGAGATCGGCCACGTGCGGTCGGCCGCGGGCGGGGCGGCGTGGCCCCGACGGTGCGCGCCCCCCGTGCGCCGGGTGCGCGGGGGGACTGCGCCGCCCGGACCGGCCGCCCGGGTGTGCGAACGGTGCTGCCGGGGCAGCCGCCCTCTGGACCGCGGGGCGCCGGCGGCGAACGCCGGCCGCGCGCGGTCCCGTTCGTATCCCGGTCCCGGAATTTCCGACGGCGGAGGTCGCCGCATGCCGTACCCGTACCCGGAGCGCACCGCGAGGCCGCGGCGCTACCTGATGTGCCGCCCGACGTACTTCACCGTCGACTACGCGATCAACCCCTGGATGGACCCCGCGCAGCCGACCGACACCGCGCTCGCCGTCCGCCAGTGGGAGCGGCTGCGCGCGCTGTACGAGCGGCTCGGCCACACCGTGGAGCTGATCGAGCCGCTGCCGGGCCTGCCGGACATGGTGTACACGGCCAACGGCGCCACCGTGCTCGGCGGCCGCGCGCTGGTCGCGACCTTCCGCCACCCCGAACGGGCCGCCGAGTCCGACGCCCACCAGACCTGGTTCGAGGCGGCCGGCTACCGCGACGTGCGGCGGGCGGAGCACGTCAACGAGGGCGAGGGCGACCACCTGGTGGTCGGCCGCCGGCTGCTGGCGGGCACCGGCTTCCGCACCGACCCCGCCGCGCACGCCGAGGCCCGTGCCCTGTTCGGGGTCCAGGTGCTCAGCCTGACCCTGGTCGACCCGCGCTTCTACCACCTGGACACCGCGCTGGCCGTGCTCTCCGACGACCAGGTCATGTACTACCCCGAGGCCTTCACCCCGGACAGCCAGGCGCTGCTGCGCAGCCTCTACCCGGACGCCGTCCTCGCCGAGCGCGAGGACGCCGAGGTGTTCGGCCTCAACGCGGTCTCCGACGGCCGCCGGGTCCTGCTCCCGGAGGCCGCCAAGTCGCTGGCCGCCCGCCTCGCCGACGAGGGCTTCGAGCCGGTCCCGGTCGACGTCTCCGAACTCCTCAAGGGCGGCGGCGGTCCCAAGTGCTGCACCCTGGAGCTCCGCCCGGCCTGAGCACTCGGCGGGCCCGGGCACTCGGACGGCCCGGGTGCTCAGCCGGCCTCCGTGACCAGGACGACCTCCAGGGTGCGGGGGCCGTGGACGCCCTCGACGCGGGTGAGTTCGATGTCGCTGGTGGCGGAGGGCCCGGAGATCCAGGTCTGCGGGCGGGCGGGGTCGAGGAGGGGGAGGGCGAGGGGGACGGAGGCGACCACCTGGCCGTGGGCGCGCACGACGCAGAGGTGGTGGTCGGGGACGAGGGTCAGCAGCCGGCGGCCCTGGGCCGGGCCGGCGTCCAGCACCAGGGTGCCGGTCTCGGCGATCGCCAGGGCGCAGCCGGTGAGCACGCTGTCGACCGTGTCCAGACGGGCGGCGGTGAGCGGCCCGCCGGGGCCGTCGTCCCGGAGGACGCGGACGCCGGTGCCGGCGAGCCAGGCGGGCGGCAGTCCGGGCGGGACGGCCGTCGTGCGGGCGCCGCGCGCGTCCAGCCGGGCGGCGATCAGCGCGGGCAGGTCCTCGGGGGTGCAGCGGTGGACGAGCGCGCGGTAGTCGGCCAGGTTGCGGTGCAGCAGATCGAGCAGCGCGCCGGGGTCGTCGGCGGGGACGTGGCTGCGCAGGTAGTCGCGCGGGACGGCGTCCTCCCGCCGGTCCGCTCCGCCGGCCCGCAGGGCGGCGCGGACCCGGGCGAGCACCAGGTCGCGCGAGCCGGCGGGGCCCGGACCGCCGGGCGGGGAGGCGGCGTTCATCCGCGGTTCCGCCGCCACCAGTCGCGGAACGGCTCGGGCGGGACGGCCGGCAGTTCGCGGCTGTCGGTCCAGGCCCGGCCGGGGCCGGGGAGGCGGCGCGGGTGGAACCGGCGGGTGCGGGCGGCGGCCCGTTCGGCGGCCCGCAGCAGGGCGGGGCGGTCGAGGACGTGGGTGGCGGCGGCCATCGCGGCGCGCTCCAGCCGGTGGCCGGGCCGGGCGGCGACCCGCTCGCGCAGGTGGACCAGTACCTCGGGGATGTCGATGGCGACCGGGCAGACCTCGTAGCAGGCCCCGCAGAGCGACGAGGCGAACGGCAGGGAGGCGTCCAGCGGGTCGGCGGTGCCGCGCAGTTGGGGCGTCAGGACGGCGCCGATCGGTCCCGGGTAGACCGACCCGTAGGCGTGCCCGCCGGCCCGCTCGTACACCGGGCAGACGTTGAGGCAGGCCGAGCAGCGGATGCAGCGCAGCACCTGCCGGCCGACCCGGTCGGCGAGCGCGTCGGTGCGGCCGTTGTCGAGCAGCACCAGGTGGAACGCGGCGGGCCCGTCCCCGTCGCCGTGGGTGCCGGTCCAGAGCGAGGTGTAGGGGTTCATCCGCTCGGCGGTGGCGGAGCGGGGCAGCAGTTGCAGGAAGACCTCCAGGTCCCGCCAGGTGGGCAGGACCTTCTCGATGCCGACCACCGAGATCAGGGTGCGGGGGAGGGTCAGGCACATCCGTCCGTTGCCCTCCGACTCGACGACCACCAGGGTGCCGGTCTCGGCGATCATGAAGTTGGCCCCGGAGACGGCGACCCGGGCCCGGAGGAACTTCTCCCGCAGGTGCAGCCGGGCCGCCTCGGCGAGGTCCGCGGGCGCGTCGGTGAGCCCCTCGGGGGCCGGGCGGCCCCACTCGGCCATCCGGTCGGCGAAGATCTCCCGGATCTCGCCGCGGTTGCGGTGGATCGCGGGGACCAGGATGTGCGAGGGCCGGTCGTCGCCCAGCTGGACGATCAGCTCGGCGAGATCGGTCTCGTAGGCGTCGATCCCGGCCCCGGCCAGCGCCTCGTTGAGCCCGATCTCCTGGGTGGTCATGGACTTGACCTTGACCACCTCCCGCTCGCCGGTGGCCCGGACCAGGGCGGTGACGATCCGGTTGGCCTCCCCGGAGTCGGCGGCCCAGTGCACGGTGCCGCCCGCGGCGGTCACGTTCTGCTCCAGCTGGACCAGGTAGCGGTCGAGGTGGCGCAGCGTGTGGTCCTTGACGGCCTTGGCGGCCGCGCGCAGCTCGGCCCAGTCGGCGAGTTCGGCGACGGCGCGGGCGCGCTTCTCCCGGATGGTGCCGGTGGCGTGCCGCAGGTTGGCGCGCAGCCGGGCGTCCCCGGTGGCCCGGGCGGCGGCCTCCGGGAAGGGTGTCCCGGGGAGGCCGGGCATGCCGAGGAAGGTGCCGCTCACGCGGTCCTCCCGGGGGCGGGCGCCGGCCGGGACCGGCCGGCGCGCCGGGGACCGCCGTCGGGCGGGGCACCGTCGGGCCGCCAGGGTTCGGCCTCGGTGCTGGCGAGGATCTCGGCCAGGTGCAGCGGGCGCAGGGCCGCGCCCTGCCGGCGCAGGGTGCCACCGAGGTGCAGCAGGCAGGAGTTGTCGCCGCCGCAGAGTACCCGGGCCCCGGTGGACAGCGCGTGGGCGGTCTTGTCGGCGGCCATCGCCGCGGACACCGCCGGGTTCTTCACGGCGAAGGTCCCGCCGAAGCCGCAGCACTCCTCGGCGTTCGGCAGTTCGAGCAGCTCCAGTCCGCGGACGGCGCGCAGCAGCCGCAGCGGCCGGTCGCCGAGGCCGAGCAGCCGCAGGCCGTGGCAGGAGGGGTGGTAGGTGACGGTGTGCGGGAACCACGCGCCGACGTCCTCGACGCCCAGCACGTCGACGAGGAACTCGCTCAGTTCGTGCACCCGGGGCGTCAGCGCGGCCACGGCGGAGGCGAGTCCGCCGCCGGCCCGGGCGGCGATCCGGGGGTGGGCGTCGCGCACCGTGGCCACGCAGGAGCCGGACGGCGTCACCACGTGGTCGTACCCGGCGAAGGCCCGCACGGTGCGCCGGACCAGCGGTTCGCAGGCCCGCGGGTAGCCGCTGTTGTACTGGGGCTGGCCGCAACAGCTCTGCGCGGCCGGGAAGTCGACGTCGAGGCCGATCCGTTCCAGCAGCCGGACGGTGGCGATCGCGGTGGACGGCAGCAGCGCGTCGTTGACGCAGGTGGCGAACAGTGCGACGCGCAACGGTCCTCCCCGTGCCCCTCGGTCCGGTTCCGGCCGGGCCCCCGACCGGCCCGCCGGCGATCGTACCGAGCCGGCCGCGCGGGCGGGAGGGCACCACGCCGGGCGCCGCCCCGGACGCCGGGGTCCGGGGC
>NZ_JBHJRC010000183.1:0-16772 GCF_042261735.1 Kitasatospora sp. NPDC056327
CCGGCCGTACCGCGGTCGGCGCGCCCCGCCCCCGTCCGTTCAGCAGCTGTTGCGCCGCTCCAGCGCGGTGCGGGTGTTCGGGCCGTAGACGCCGCGGGTGTCGCCCCGGACGACGTTGATGTCCTGGAAGTACGTGACGATCAGCCTGGTGCGGTCGTCGTACTTGCCCGTCGGGGGCACCTTCTCCCAGCAGATCACGACGTTGAGCTTCCGCTGGAGCGCCAGGACGTCCGGCCCCTCCATGCCGTACTCCAGGGTGCGGATCGTGGGGGCCGGGTCCGGGGTCGGCGTGGCGCTCTGGGTGGGCGGCGCCGTGGTGGGGGCCGTGGTGGGGGCCTGGGTGGCGGGGGCCGACGGGGCCGGGGGCGCGGGCGGCGCGGTGGCGGCCGGGTCCGTCACCGCCGCGGGTGGCGCGGCCGTCACGGGAGCGGTCGGTGCCGCCGGGGGCTGGGTCGCGGTCGCCGGCCGGGTCGGCGTCGCCCTGGCGGTCGTCCGGGTGGGCGTCGGCGTCGGAGTCTCCTCCGCGGGCGGCGGCGCGCTGGGGCTCGGCGGGGCCGGGGTGGTCGGCATCACCGGCGCGGGGGCGAGGGTGCCGGTCGGCGCGGGAGCGGCCCGGTCGTCGGGTCCGGAGGACGGGGTGACCGCGTAGGCGAGGCCCACGGTGAGCGCCAGCAGGCCGGCGCCGGCGGCGATCAGCAGGCCCTTGCGGCGGGCGAGCGGGCCGCGGTCGTCCTCCTGCTCCGCCGCGCGCCGGGCGGCCCGGCCGCCGGCTCCGCCGCCGGGCGTGAACGGGAAGACGCCGAGCTCCTCCCCGGCGGGGGAGACGGACGGCCCGGGGGCCGCCGCAAGGGCGCCCGGCGGGTCGTAAGGCTGCTCGGGGGACTGCTCGGGGGACTGCTCGTGGGGCTGGTCGGACGGCGGGGCGGGCGGTGCGCCGTGCGGCGGCTGCGGGGGGAACCGCGGGCCGGAGACGATGGGCGGCAGCACGGTGGTCGCGTAGGCGTCGGCGTCCGGCCCCAGTGGGGGCGCCGAGGGGCGCGCGACCGGGGGGACGGGGACGGCACCGGCCGGCGGCACCGGCGGCGGGCCGGCCGCGGCGGGTCGTCCGGGGGCCTCCGGAGCGGGGTGGGCCGGGCCCGAGCCCGGTGCGCCGGTGCGGGCACCCCGGGGGTCCGCCGGGTGCGCGTCCGGGCCCGCGGGAGCCTCCGCGATCCGGCCGAGGGCCTGCGGCACGTACGGGCGGACCAGGGGCGGGCCCTCCATGTGCGGCAGCACGGTGGTCTCGTCGAGGCTGCGGTCCGGGGGGAGGCAGCCGCACCCGGTGGAGCGTGCGGCGCCGCACGTCGGGCAGTGCTGGTCCGGCATCGGCCGGCCCTCCTCGGGTTCTCGGTCGGTCGCGGTCTCGGACGCGTGCTCGGGCGGAGCGGTCGGTCGGACTCGTGTTCAGGCGGGGGACGGGCCTGATTATGCAGGACGTCCCTGAGGGGGGACAGGGGCGTCCGGCCCGGTGTGGGGGCCTTGTGACGGTTGGTGGGGATTGGGAACCGGTGAACGGCCGGTGTGCGGACGGGAACGTCCGTACGGTGACCGTGCCTGCGTTCGGCTCAATCAGAACGCGCAAATCGGTGCATTTCTGACAGCATGGTGAGTCGGGAGTGATCATCCGCCGATCTGCTAGGGATACGGAGACGCCATGACGGATCCGATCGCCGCGTCCGAGCGGGGGCCGGCGGGCGGGGCGGGGCCGCCCGGGGCCGCCGCCGGCGGTCTGTGGCTGCCGATCGGCGCACTGCTGCTGGCGATGCTGCTCGCCGCGCTCGACCAGACCATCGTCTCCACCGCCCTGCCCACCATCGTCAGCGACCTCGGCGGCCTGGAGCACCTCTCCTGGGTGGTCACCGCCTACATGCTCGCCTCCACCGCGGCCACCCCGCTCTGGGGCAAGCTCGGCGACATGTACGGCCGGAAGGTCTTCTTCCAGACCTCCATCGTGATCTTCCTGCTGGGCTCGGTGCTGTGCGGCATCGCCCAGAACATGGGCGAGCTGATCGCCTTCCGTGCCGTCCAGGGCCTGGGCGGCGGCGGGCTGATGGTGCTCTCCCAGGCCATCGTCGGGGACCTCGTCTCCCCCCGGGACCGCGGCAAGTACCAGGGCTACTTCGGTGCGGTCTTCGGCGTCACCAGCGTGCTCGGCCCGCTGCTCGGCGGCCTCTTCGTCGACAACCTGAGCTGGCGCTGGGTCTTCTACATCAACCTGCCGATCGGGGCGGTCGCGCTCGCGGTGATCGCGGTGGCCCTGCGCGGGGCGGAGGCGCGGCGGCGGCACCGGATCGACTACCCGGGCACGGTGCTGATCGCGTCGGTGGCCACCTGTCTGGTGCTCATGACCTCGCTCGGCGGCACGACCTGGGCCTGGGGCTCCTGGCAGATCATCGGCCTGGGCGTGCTCGGGCTGGTCCTGCTGGTCGCCTTCGTCCTGGTGGAGCGGACCGCGGCCGAACCCGTGCTGCCGCTGCGGCTGTTCCGCTCCCGGACGTTCAGCCTGGTGGCCGTCATCTCCTTCGTGGTGGGCTTCGCGATGTTCGGGGCGCTCACCTACCTGCCGACCTTCCTCCAGGTCGTCATGAAGGTGTCGCCGACCGAGTCCGGCATCCACATGCTGCCGATGGTGATCGGCATGCTGGCCACTTCGATCGGCTCCGGTCAGATCGTCTCCCGCACCGGTCACTACCGTGTCTTCCCGATCGCCGGTACGGCCGTCACCGTCGTCGGTCTGCTGCTGCTCTCCCGGCTCGACGAGAACAGCAGCACCTTCGAGATGAGCTGCTACTTCCTGGTGTTCGGCCTCGGGCTGGGCCTGGTGATGCAGGTGCTGGTGCTGATCGTCCAGAACTCGGTCGGCTACGAGGACCTCGGCGTCGCCACCGCCGGTGCCACCTTCTTCCGCTCCATCGGCGCCTCCTTCGGCGTCTCCGTGTTCGGTACCGTCTTCGCCACCGGCCTGAACGACCGGCTGGGCGCGGCCCTGGCCGGCGTCCCGCTGCCGCCCGGCTTCAGCCCCGGGGCGATCACCGCCGACCCGCGCGTCATCGAGCAACTGCCCGCCGCCGCCCAGGCCGGGATCCTGCACGCCTACGCCGAGTCGATCACCCGGGTCTTCCTCTACGCGGTGCCGGTGGCCGTGGTTGCCTTCGTCCTCTCGCTCTTCCTGCGGGAGCAGAAGCTGCGGAGCACCGTGACCGCCCCCGACCTCGGCGAGGCGATCGGCCTCAACCCGGTGGAGCGCAGCTCGCTGGACGAGATCAGCCGGGCCCTGTCGGTGCTCAGCACCCGGGAGGCGCGCCGCGACCTGTTCAAACGGATCACCGCCGGGGCCGGCCTCGACCTCAAGCCCGCGTCCAGCTGGCTGCTGCTCCGGATGCACCAGCACGGCTCGGTGGACCCCGGCGAGCTGGCGGAGCAGCGGATCGTGCCCTTCGCGGTGGTGGACGAGGCGGTGCGCGAGGTGGAGGGCCGCGGCCTGGCCGCCCGCACCGGCGGCCTGCCGCTGCGGCTCACCGAGCCGGGCGAGGCGGCGGCGGTGCGGCTGGTGGCCGCCCGCCGGGCACAGCTCGCCGAACTCCTCGGCGACTGGGACGAGAAGCAGTTCGACGACCTCGCCGAGCTGCTCACCCGGCTGGCGTCCTCGCTCTGCTCCGACCGCCGGGACCGCCCCGACCCGGTCGGGCCCGAGCCGCCGTACCGGGGTGAGGGGCGGTCGTTCTGACGATCTCTCTCCTTCTTTCTTTGTGTTCTCGTGTCCTTGTCTCCTCGGCGTCCTGTCTCCTCGGTGGCCCGGTAGCCCGGTAGCCCGGTAGCCCGGTGGCCCGTTAGCCCGTTAGCCCGGTCGTCCTGTCGTCCTGTCGTCCGGGGTGGTGCCGCGTGGACGTGTGGGGCCGCCGCCGGCGGTCTCCCGATGGCCCCCAGTGGCTTCACGACGGTTTCACGACGGTTCTCACGGCGCTCCGAACCAGCGGGGCGTGTCCAGGCGGAAGGGGTTGCCGGGGGCCAGTTCGCGCAGCGCGTCCTCCAGTTCGCGCAGCCGCTCCTCGCCGCCGAGCCGTTCGGCCCACTCCTCCCGCAGCTCCTCGAAGATCCTGGCCGACCGCACCAGGGAGTCCGTCCCGCGCTCGGTCAGCCGGACCACCTTCCGCCGGGCGTCCGCCGGATCGCCGCCCCGTTCGACGTAGCCGAGCCGTTCGAGCTGCTCGACGGTCTTGCCGGCCGCCTGCTTGGACACCCCTAGCCGTCGGCCGAGCTCGACGGCGGTGGTGCCGTCCGGCCCGATCGCCTGGAACACGAATCCGTGCATCGGCCGCAGGTCGGGGTGGCCCTCGTGGCCGATGCGCTCGTGCAGCTCGTCGATGATCAGCCGGAACGCGAACAGCAGGCGCAGTGGCAGCTCGTACCCCGGCGCCCGGTCTTCTCTTGACATGATGGACAACCTTGTTGACTATATGGACAACCTCATTGACCACTTTAGGGGAGTGATCCGCCCTTGTCCGTCATCCGCCGCACCGACGCCCGCCGCACCGAGACCCCCAACGCCGTCATGACCACCTTCGCTTCGCCGACCCAGGGCGGCACCGGCCTCGCGATGTGGCGGGTGGAGATGGCGGGCGCCCACGCCGGCCCCCGGCACGCGATGGACACCGAGCAGGTGTGGACCTTCCTCAGCGGCTCCGCCGTCGTCGACCTCGACGGGGAGGAGCTCACCCTCGGCGCGGGCGACACCCTCGTCCTCCCGGCCGGGGTTCCGCGCCGGGTCCGCAGTGACGACGGCTTCGGCGCCGTGGTCGCCTCCCCGGCGCCGTCGACGGCCCACAACCTGGACACCGGTGACCGGGTCTCCCCGCCGTGGACCGTGTGAGGTGTAGCAGACTGCCTCCCAGTTACTCGATCCGAGGAGGAACGGCGTGTCCGTCGTCAAGATCAATGTCCTGACCGTCCCCGCTGAGCAGCGGGAGCAGTTGGAGAAGCGCTTCGCGGCCCGGGCCGGCGCGGTGGAGAACTCCGACGGCTTCGAGTACTTCGAGCTGCTCCGCCCGGTCGAGGGGACCGACCAGTACCTCGTCTACACCCGCTGGCGCGACGAGGAGTCCTTCCAGGCCTGGCTGGCCGGTCCGATGCAGGCCGCCCACCGTCCGGCCCCGGCCGACGGCGAGGCCCCGCAGCGTCCCGCGGCCACGGGCTCCACCCTCTGGTCGTTCGACGTCGTCCAGGCCGCCGGCCCCAAGGCCTGACCCACCCGTGCCGTGCGGCGCGCCCCGGACCGCGGTGGTCCGGGGCGCGCCGTTCCGGTGGGTGCCGTTCCAATGGGTGCGGGCGGTGTGCGGCGGGTCATAGGTCGGGTGGGTGTCTCCCGGCTCAGTCGGGTGGCCGGGGCGCGGCCTGCGGTGGGGGCGGGGGTGTGGGGGTGGTGTCGGCGGGTGGCGCGGCGTCGGTCGGGGGAAGGGCGCCCGGTGCGGGTGCGGGCGTGGGCGGTCGGAAGGCGACCGGGGCGGCGAAGGCGGCGCGGCGGGTGGCCCGGCGCAGGGCGCGCAGGACGGGCGTGCCGAGAGCGAGGCAGAGGACCACGGTGAGGGCGGCGCGCGGCAGGTCCCAGCCGAGCGAGGTGGTGAGGCAGTAGACGGCGAAGCGGACCAGGTTGTCGGGGAGCGGATCGCCGGGGACGAAGGAGACCGAACTCGCGAGGCCCGCGATGTAGGGCCAGCCCTGGAGGTTCATCACCACGCCGTAGAGGAGCGAGGCGACGGCTCCGTAGCCGGCGAGGAGGACGAGCTCGCGACGGCCGCGCAGCCGGGCCGGACCGGGCAGGAGGCCCGCGCCGAGGCTCACCCAGCCCATGGCGAGCATCTGGAACGGCAGCCAGGGGCCGACGCCGCCGGTCAGCAGGGCGGAGGCGAACATCGACAGCGCGCCGAGCACGAAGCCGAAGCCCGGCCCGAGCACCCGGCCGGACAGCACCATCAGGAAGAACATCGGCTCCAGGCCGGCGGTGCCCGCGCCGAGCGGCCGCAGGGCGGCCCCGGTGGCGGCCAGCACGCCTAGGAGCGCCACCGACTTGGCGTCCAGGCCGGGGGCGCCGCCGCCCGCCGCGCGGCCCTCGGAGATCTGGGCGACGACGACGGCCAGCAACAGAGGCAGGAGCAGGGCGAACAGCCAGGGGGCGTCGGCCGCGTGGCCGACCAGGGCCGACCCGGTGGAGGCGAGCAGCGGCCAGCCGAAGCCGGCCGCGCCGACCAGGGAGGTCAGGGTCAGCGCGGCGACCGAGCGGCGGCCGAGCCGGACCGGTCGGGCGAGCCGGGACACCGGGGTCACGCGTCCGGCCCGATCCGGTCGAGGGCCCGGGCGACCTGGTGGACGGTGAGCCAGGGGCCCGGCGCGAGGATCTTGGCGACCTGTGGGGCGAACGCCGGCGAGCCGAGCACCACGTCGGGCGTCGGGCCGTCCGCGACGATCTCGCCGTCGGCCAGGACGGCCGTGCGGTCGGCGAGTTCGGCGGCCAGCTCGACATCGTGGGTGGCGAGGAGGACGGCGTGGCCGTCGGCGGCGAGGCCGCGCAGGATCTCGACGAGCCGGGCCTTCGCGGCGTAGTCGAGGCCCCGGGTGGGCTCGTCGAGCAGGATCAGCGGCGGCCGGGCGGTCAGCACCACCGCGAGGGCGAGGGTGAGGCGCTGGCCCTCGGAGAGGTCGCGCGGGTGGGCGTCGTCGTCGAGGCCGGGCAGCAGGCGTTCGACCAGGGCGCGGCAGGTGCCGGGGGCGGCGTCCGCGTCGCGGTCGGCGGAGGCGCACTCGGCGGCGACGCTCTCGCCGTAGAGCAGGTCGCGCGGGTCCTGGGGGACCAGGCCGACGTGGCGGATCAGTTCGGCGGGCCGGGTGCGGTGCGGGACGCGGCCGCCGACGGTGACGGAGCCGGACGCGGGCGCGTGCAGGCCGACCAGGGTGCCGAGCAGGGTGGACTTGCCGGCGCCGTTGCGTCCCATGAGGGCGGTGACGACGCCCGGGTGGAGGGTGAGGTCGACGCCGCGCAGGGCGGGGACGGGGCCGCGGCGCACCACCAGGCGGGAGGCGTCGGCGAGCGGGGCGGTGGGCGGTGCGGTGGGTGCCGTGGCTGGTGGGGTGGGTGCCGCGGTGGGCCTGGCGGGTGCGGCGGGCGGGTGGTGGCCCTCCAGGCGGGCGCGGAGGCCGCCGGCCCGGCGGCGGGCGTCGCGGACGGTCAGCGGCAGCGGGCGCCACCCGGCCAGCCGTCCGAGCCCGACCACCGGCGGGTGCACCGGTGAGTGCGCCATCACCTCGGCCGGCTCACCGAGGACCGGTGGGGCGCCGGGGGTCAGCAGCAGCACCCGGTCGGCGTACTGGATCACCCGCTCCAGCCGGTGCTCGGCCATCAGCACGGTGGTGCCCAGGTCGTGGACCAGCCGCTGGAGCACGGCCAGCACCTCCTCGGCGGCGCCCGGGTCGAGCGCGGAGGTGGGCTCGTCGAGGACCAGTACGCGCGGGTGGACGGTGAGCACCGAGCCGATGGCGACGCGCTGCTGCTGGCCGCCGGAGAGGGTGGTGAGCGCGCGCCGCCGAAGGTCGGCCAGGCCCAGCAGGTCGAGGGTCTCCTCGACGCGGCGGCGCATCACGTCCGGCGGCAGGCCCAGCGACTCCATGCCGTAGGCGAGTTCGTCCTCGACGGTGTCGGTGACGAAGTGCGCGCGCGGGTCCTGGCCCACTGTGCCGACCAGATCGGCGAGTTCGCGCGGGCGGTGCTCGCGGGTGTCGCGCCCGCCGACGGTGACCCGGCCGTGCAGCACGCCGCCGGTGAAGTGCGGGACGAGGCCGCTGACCGTGCCCAGCAGGGTGGACTTGCCGGAGCCCGAGGGGCCGACGAGCAGGCAGAGTTCGCCCTCGGGGACGGTCAGGTCGACGCCGCGGAGGGTCGGGGTCGCGGTGTCGGCGTACTGGACGCCGACCTGCTCGAAGGTGATCACGAGGTCCTCCGGGGGGCGGTCGGGCCGGGGGTCGAGGGGCGGGGGTTCGGCGTCGCGGTGTCGGGGGTGAGGACGTCGGGGGAGGGGGTGGTCGCGGTGGCTGGGGTGGTGGTGTCCGGTGCGTGGGCGGCCGGGGCGGTGCCGGTGGTGACCGGTGGGGGCGGGGCCGCGAAGGCGGGGACCAGACCGAGGAGCACGGCCACGGCGGCGGCGACCGGCAGGACGGGCGCGGTCGGCGGGACCACGGTGGGGGCGAACGCGAGCGGGTCGAGGGAGGCGAGCCAGGTCGTCGCCGCGGCGACGGCGATCCCGGAGCCGGCGGTGAGCCACTCCGGCAGCGCCCACGGGTCCGGCCGGTAGCGCGTGCGGACGGAGCGCCGGCCGCCCAGCAGCAGCCCGGCGAAGGCGGCGGCGAGGCCGACCGCGAGCACCGGCAGCGCCCACCCGCCGCCGCCCGCCGTCAGCAGCCCGTAGGCCGCCAGGCAGACGCCGAGCAGACCGGTCAGGGTGAGGACGGCGGTGAGCAGGGCGATCCGGCGCGGCACGGCGGCGGTGCGCCCGAAGCCGCGGGTGTCCATCGCCGCCGCCAGCGCCACCGAACGCTCCAGCGCGCCCTCCAGGACGGGGATTCCGACGCTCAGCACGGCGGCGATGCCGCGGTCGGTGCGCCCGCGCAGCCGACGGGCGGCGCGCAGGCGCTGCACGTCGGCCACCAGGTTCGGGGCGAAGGTCATCGCGACCACGACCGCGACGCCCGCCTCGTAGAGCGCGCCGGGGAGCGTGCGGAGCAGGCGGGCCGGACTGGCGAGGGCGTTCGCGGCGCCGACGCAGACCAGCAGGGTGGCCAGCCGCAGACCGTCGTACAGCGCGGCGAGCAGGCCCTCGGCGGTGACCCTTCCACCGATCCGCACGCCCTGCGCCCAGACGGGGAGCGGGACTTCGGGGAGGGTGAACAGGACGTGGGTGCCGGGCACGGGCGAGCCGAGGAGGACGGCGAACAGGAGGCGGATGCCGAGGACGAGCAGGCCGAGGCGCAGGAACGCGCCGTAGGAGCGGGACCAGGGCGCGTCGCCCCGCCGGGCGGCGACGACGTAGCCGGCGACGGCGGCGAGGAGGAGCAGGATCAGTGGGTTGGTGGTGCGGGTGGCCGCCGCGCCCAGGCCGAGTGCCCACAGCCACCAGGCCCCGGGGTGCAGGTGGCGGGGGCCGGCGGGTGGCCGGCGGCGGGCGGCGCGGGGTGTGGGCACGGTGAGGGGTCCAAGGGGTGGGTGGTTCGGGGCGGGTGGTTCGGGGTGGGTGGTTCGGGGCGGGTGGTTCGGGGCGGGTGGTTCGGGGCGGGGGTTTGGAGTGGGGCTCTGGAGTCGGTGGTTCGGGGTGGGGGTTTGGAGTGGGAAGTCGGACGGGCCGACTTTCTGTGCGGGAGGCGGGGCTTTTATGTAGACCGGTCTAGAGAGCGTTGTGGTCTATGTAGACCGGTCTGCATATTCGGAATATGTCGGTCGGTCTACATAGCACCGGAATCAGTAGACCGGTCGTCATATTCTGGCGGGGCTTGCGGCGCTTGGGGGCAGCAGGGCCGGGCGGTGAGGGCCTCATCGACGGCGCCGTACCTGCCAGGCGGCACCCGCTCCGAGGGCGCCGACGAGCGCCAGGCCGGCGCCCACGCCGAGGACGGGGCCGCTGGTGCCGGACGTCGATGCCCGGGCGCCGCTCGCGCCGGTGGACGCGGTGCCGGTGGACGCGATTGCCCCGGGTGCGGTCCCGGCGGTCCCGGCGGCCGCGGTGCCGGACGGGGTGGCCGGGGCGTCCGAGGGACGCCCGCCCGCGCCGAGCCGGTCGGCGCAGCCCGCCCGGGGGTAGCCGGCGATGGCGCAGAGCAGACCGTTGCCGTCGTACCGCAGGGGCGGCGCCACGGTCGCCAGCACCTCCGCCGAACTGGCCCGGGGCGCGACGACGGCGCACGCGGTGCGCGGAGCGGGCGGGGTCTCGCCCGCGGACGCGTCGGCGGCGACGCCGAAGTCCAGGACCACGGCCACCCGTTTGCGCCCGCCCTCCGCCGGGGTGTCGGCGCAGACGGTGGCGAAGTCCCCGGCCCCACCGGGCCGGGCGGCCTCCCGTCCGCCGTCCGGGCTGACCGCGAACCGCCAGCCCTCCACCGCGCCGTCCGCGGGCACGTGCACGGCCGGGCCCTGCTGCTGGTAGGCCCAGCCGCCGTCGGACCAGCGCCAGAACGACCAGTACCGGTACCCGGCGGCCTGCGCCGGTGCCGCCCCGAGCACCAGCAGGATCAGCACCCCGGCGATCACCCCGGCCATGAACCGCACGGCCGCCCGCAGTACCCGCCGCCGCGCCTCGTCCTCGTCGCAGGGGGCCGCGGGCGGAGGCTGGGGTGGCGCCGGCGGCTGCGAGGGCACGGTCCGCCGAGCGTCGGCGGGGACGGCGGCAGGTGTGGCGCTCGCGCCGTGGGTGGGGGTCGGGTCCGCCGTGTCGGGCGGGAGCGGTCGGGCTGGGGCTGTCCCGGTGGTGTCGGTGGTGGTGGGGGTGCTCTCCGTGGCCCGGTCCGTGGGTCCGGTGCTGCCGGCGGGGGCCGGCCCGGGCCGGGTGCCGGTGCCGGCGGTGTCGGTGCCGCCGGGGCCCCGGCCAGGCCGGGGGGCCCGGCCGGGGGCGGTCACAGCTTCGGGCCGCGCTTGCGCTGGAGGCTCAGGACCAGGCCGCCGCCGATGCCGATCAGCAGGCCGATGCCGAGCATCCAGAACTTGCCGGTGTCGCTGTCCTTCTCCTTCTTCGCGGGCGCCGAGGCGCTCGCCGGTCCGGAAGCCGCGGTGGACGCGGCACCGGTCGCCCGGGGCGCCGGGCCGAGCGCGGTCAGCTGTCCGACCAGGTCCGTCCCGCCGAACGAGGCCGGGTCGCGCTGCGCGGCCTGGGCGACCAGCAGCAGCGTCGCGGTGGCGGCGGCGTCGGTGCCGCCCTTGGTCCAGCCGCCGCCCTCCTTGGCCAGCCAGTCGACGGCGCCGGCGGCCTGCTGCGGGTGCCCGCCCTGGACCAGGCCGAGCGCGGCCCAGGCGGTGGCCGTGTAGTCGGGGGTGGGCGCTGCGCCGGGCAGGGTGAGCATCAGGTGCTGCTCGCCCGCCGCGAGCCTGGTGGCGAGGTAGGCGCCCGCCGCCTCGCCGGAGTCGGCCCGCGGCACCGCGCCGGTGGCACCGTCCGCGCAGGTCAGGGCCTTGGGGGCGGCGTCGGTGCGGTTGGTGTTGGTGACCGGCAGCCGGCCGCCGGCGGCCGCGAGCGAGGCCTGTCCGCTGGCCAGGCCGTTGGCCTCGGCGGCGGTGCCGTCGGGCGCGGGCTGGTAGACGAAGGCGCCGCGCTGGTCGGCCGGGGCGGCGCAGCCGAGCTGGAAGAGGGCGAGCCCGTCGAAGGCGTTCTTCCCGGCCTTGGCGACGCCCGCCGGGTCGGTTCCGGCCGCGAGGAGGGCGTTGACGGCCAGGCCGGTGGAGTTGGCGTCGCCCGGGTTGCCGGGGTTGTAGGCCCAGCTGCCGTCCGGGTTCTGGTTGGTCCTGAACCACTGGACGCCCTTGTCCACGGCCTCCCGGTGCCCGCCGAGGGCGACCAGCGCCTGGACGGCGACGGCGGTCGCGTTGCTGTCCTCCGTCCTGGCGTCGCAGGCGGCCGAGGCGTCGGCCCGGTAGGAGGGCCAGCCGCCGTCCGCGCACTGCTGGCCGGTGAGCCAGGCGACCGCCGAGTCGGCCGGGGTCACCTTGGCGGCGGTCAGGGCGGTCAGGGCGAGCGACTGGCGCCACACCCCGTCGTAGACGGGATCGCTCTTGCCGTACAGGCCTTCGGGGGTCGCGGCGGCGGGAGCCGAACCGGTGCCGGGGGCCGTCGCGCCGGGGGTGTCGGCCAGGGCCGGGGCGGCGGTGCCGGCGAGCAGCGCGGCGGCCAGGGCGGCGGTCAGGGCGGCGGCGCCCGGGCGGGCGGCGTTCAGCATGATCGGAGGTGTGCCTTTCGATGAGCGGTGCCGGCCCGGGCGGGCCGTCCCGTGGTCCTCGACGGTTGCCCGGCGGTGGTCCGCCCGGCGTGGGCCGCTCGCCCCTCCCCGGGCACTCCGGCCGGCCCGTCCGCCGGGCCGGCGGGATCACGGTTGCGGGGTCGGCGCCGGAGTCGCACCGGCTCCCCCGGGGGGAGGAGCGGGATGGAGCTGTGCTGCCCGTCGACTCTAGCCGCCGGGGCGGGCGGACCGGACCGGACGGATGGAGAACAGGTTCCAGTTCGGCGGGGCGCGGGGCGCTTCCCGGGCGGGCCGCCGACGGTCCCGGGGCCGGGCCGGGGGCGCCTCAGGGCAGCGTGAGCAGGCGGGCGGCCGTGTGGAGGTCGGCCCGGACCTCGGCGATCGAGGCGCGTCCGGAGAGCCAGGCGACCAGCGCCGCGTGCCAGGTGTGCTCGATGACCCGGACGGCCGCGCGCTGCGCCCCGGTGGGCGGCCCGGACTGGCCGATGGCGTCCAGGATGAGCCGGCCGGTGGCGGCCGAGACCTGCTCCACCTCGGCGCCGACCGAGCGGTCGGCGAAGGACAGCGCGCGCACCATCGCCTCGGCCAGCAGCGGCTCGCGCTGCAGCGCGTGGAACGCCCTGGTGAGCGTCTCGGCGACCCGCTGCGCCGCGTCGGGCTCGGCCGGCGGATGCCGCCGGACCTGTTCCTGGAGGCCGTGCAGCTGCTCCAGCATGACCGCCACCAGCAGGTGCACCTTGGACGGGAAGTACCGGTAGAGCGTGCCCAGGGCCACCTCGGCGCCCTCCGCGACCTCCCGCATCTGGACCGCGTCGTACCCGCCGCGCGCCGCCAGCGCGGTCGCGGCCCGCAGGATCCGCCGCCGCCGCTCGGCCTGCCGCGCGGTGAGCGGCGGGTTCTGCGGGCCGGGGGCGTCGCCGGGCCCGCCGCCGGGGGCGGGGGCGGCCACCGGCGGCGCGGACGGCGCCGGGACCGGCGGGTGCGGGGACGACGGGGGGGACGGCGGTGACGGTGGTGGTGACGGCAAGGACGCTCCCGGGCGCGAGAGAGGCGGGGCTGCTCCGGACGGGGTCGGGCGGGGCCGGGCGGGGGTGCGGGGCGGGGTCGGCGAGGCGGGTCCGGCCGGGCGTGGCGCGAATCACCAGCCCTGGATCCTGAGCCCAAGCTACGGGCCGGTATCTTCGAGGTCTCTCATTGTTCACAGGCTCGCCGGTGAACTCCACACCGCACTGAAACCTGATCTACTTTACCGACCGGCAGCACAGACAGCAGAGACGAGGGCCGACGATGACCGCGCAGCCGCTGCGGATTGCCCTGCTCTCCTACCGGGGCGACCCGTTCTGCGGCGGCCAGGGCGTGTACGTACGGCACCTCTCCCGCGAGCTGGCCCGCCTCGGTCACCACGTGGACGTGATCGGAGCCCAGCCGTACCCGGTGCTGGACGACGTCGGGGGCCCCGGCTCGGTCCGGCTGGTCGAGCTGCCCAGCCTGGACCTCTACCGGGCCGACGACCCCTTCCGCACCCCCGCCCGCGAGGAGTACCGGGGACCGGTGGACGTCCTGGAGTACGCCACCATGCGCACCGGCGGCTTCCCCGAGCCGCTGACCTTCTCGCTGCGCGCCCGCCAGTACCTGGCCCGGCACCGCGGCCGCTACGACGTCGTGCACGACAACCAGACGCTCGGCTACGGCCTGCTCGGCCTCGGCCGGTTCGGCTTCCCGCTGGTCACCACGATCCACCACCCGGTCACCGTGGACCGCCGGGTCGAACTGGACGCGGCCACCGGCCGGCTCAGGCGGCTGTCGTTGCGCCGCTGGTACGCCTTCACCCGGATGCAGCGCCGGGTCGCGGCCCGGCTGGACCACATCATCACCGTCTCCGGCACCTCCAAGCGCGAGATCGCTGAGCACCTGGGCGCCGCCCCGCACACCGTCTCGGTGGTGCCGATCGGCGCCGACACCCGCCTCTGGTCCCCCTCCGACGCGGTGGCCCGGGTCCCCGGACGGATCGTCACCACCTCCAGCGCGGACGTCCCGCTGAAGGGTCTGGTCCACCTGGTCGGCGCGCTGGCCAAGGTCCGCACCGAACGGGACGCGCACCTGGTCGTGGTCGGCAAGCCGCAGAAGGACGACGGGCCGATCGCCCGCGCGGTGCGAGCCTTCGGGCTGGAGCGCCACATCGAGTTCCGGCACGGGCTGACCGACCGGGAGCTGGTGGACCTGTACCGCTCGGCCGAGGTGGCCTGCGTGCCGTCGCTGTACGAGGGCTTCTCGCTGCCGGCCGCCGAGGCTATGGCCACCGGTACCCCGCTGGTCGCCACCACCGGCGGGGCGATCCCGGAGGTCGCCGGTCCGGACGGCGAGAGCTGCCTCGCGGTGCCCCCGGGCGACGCGGACGCGCTCGCGGCGGCGCTCGGCCGGCTGCTGGACGACCCGGAGCTGCGCGCCGGGCTCGGTGCGGCGGGCCGGGAGCGGGTGCTGGCCCGGTTCACCTGGGAACGCGCCGCGGAGCTGACCGTCGAGGGCTACCGGGCCGCGATCGCCACCGGGACCGGAGCGCGGGCCCGCTCCGGACCGGGCTGGCGCTACGTGGCCTGACGGGCGTTCCGCGGCCGGGCGGCGGCGTGCGCCGGACGGCGCCCCGCGTCCCGGCGGCGGTGCCCGGTCCGGCGGCGTCCGCGGGACGGTGGCGGTGGCTGCGACGGGGGCGGGGCGGCCGCGCCCGCGCCGGGTGGTGCGCGCCGGGGTGTCCCCTGCATCCGAACACCCCGCGCTGTCCCGGCCCCGCGTCAGGAACCTTTGGTACGAAGGAATGGGAGTCCGCAGTGCTGACCGTTGATTTCTCGCGCTTCCCGCTCGCCCCCGGCGACCGGGTGCTCGACCTGGGCTGCGGCGGGGGACGGCACGCGTTCGAGTGCTACCGGCGCGGTGCCGACGTGGTCGCCCTCGACCAGAACGCCGAGGAGATCGCCGAGGTCAGGAAGTGGTTCGCCGCCATGGAGCAGGCCGGTGAGGCGCCGGAGGGCGCGTCGGCGGTCGCGATGGAGGGCAACGCGCTCGCCCTGCCGTTCGAGGACGACTCCTTCGACAGGGTCATCATCTCCGAGGTGATGGAGCACATCCCGGACGACAGGGGCGTGCTCGCCGAGATGTTCCGCGTCCTGAGGCCCGGCGGTCTGCTCGCCGTCACCGTGCCGCGCTGGCTGCCGGAGAAGATCTGCTGGGCGCTGTCCGACGAGTACCACGAGGTCGAGGGCGGCCACATCCGGATCTACCGGGGCGACGAGCTGCTCGACAGGCTCAAGGACGCCGGCCTCGAACCGTACGGCACCCACCACGCGCACGCGCTGCACTCGCCGTACTGGTGGATCAAGTGCGCGGTCGGCGTGAACAACGACAAGGCGCTGCCGGTCAAGGCCTACCACCAGCTGCTGGTCTGGGACATCGTCGGCACCCCCGTCATCAGCACCCTCACCAAGGCCGCCGAGCGGGCGCTCAACCCCGTCATCGGCAAGAGCTTCGTCGCCTACGCGTCCAAGCCCCACCGGAAGGCCGCGGGCCGGGCACCGGGCGGGTCCCGGTGACCGCCGCCGTCCCCGAGGCCCTGCTGCTCGACGGGGTGCTCGACGCCGAACAGGCCGCCGGCACCGTCCGCAGCATCCTCGCCGAGCAGCAGCCCGACGGCGCGATCCCGTGGTTCCGCGGCCACCACCTCGACCCCTGGGACCACACCGAGGCGGCGATGGCCCTGGACACCGCCGGCGAGCACGCCGCCGCCGAGGCCGCCTACCTCTGGCTGGCCGCGCGCCAGAACCCGGACGGCTCCTGGTACGCCGCCTACGCCTACGGGCAGCCGGACCACGCCGACGGTGCGGTCTGCAACGCGGCCAAGGAGACCAACTTCTGCGCCTACGTCGCCGTCGGCGTCTGGCACCACCACCTCTCCACCGGCGACGACGTCTTCCTGGAGCGGATCTGGCCGACCGTCCGGCGCGCGCTGGACTTCATCGTGGCCCAGCGGCTGCCCGGCGGACCGATCGCCTGGCGGGTCGACGAGCACGGCACGGCCACCGACGAGGCGCTGCTCACCGGCTCGTCCAGCATCCTGCACGCGCTGCGCTGCGGACTGGCCGTCGCCGACTACCTGGACGAGCCGCAGCCCGACTGGGAACTCGCGGCCGGCCGGCTGGGGCACGCCGTCACCCACCACCCCGAGCGGTTCCTGGACAAGGACCGCTACTCGATGGACTGGTACTACCCGGTGCTCGGCACCGCGCTGCGCGGCCCGGCCGCGCTGGAGCGGATCGCCGGCGGCTGGGACCGCTTCGTCGTCCCCGGCCTCGGCGTGCGCTGCGTCAGCGACCGGCCGTGGGTCACCGGCGGCGAGAGCGCCGAGCTGGCGATGGCGCTGTGGGCGGTCGGCGAGTCGGACCGCGCGGTGGAGATCCTCCGCTGGATACAGAAGCACCTGCGGCACGCCGACGGCTCGTACTGGACGGGGTACGTCTTCGAGGACGACGCGGTCTGGCCGGAGGAGCGCACCACCTGGACGGCGGGAGCGCTGCTGCTGGCGGTCGCGGCCCTGGGCGGCGACCCGGCGACGGTGGCGGTGTTCGGCGGCGACGAGCTGCCGACCGGGCTGGTGGTCGAGGACTGCTGCTGACGCCGGGCGGCGGCGGGGGCGGACGGCCCTCGCGGCCTCCCGGGCGGCAGGTACGGCGAAGGGGCGGGACCGGAGAGATCTCCGGTCC
>NZ_JBHJRC010000184.1:0-16759 GCF_042261735.1 Kitasatospora sp. NPDC056327
GCCGACGGCGTCCACCGCACTGCCGTCCCCGGCCGGTGCCACCGCGCCGCCCGCCACCCGCCGCCCCGGCGGCCGACCGGGATCGCTCCCGGCGTCCGCCACGGCTGCCGCCCCGACCACCCGCCCCGGTCACCCCGACGCCGGCCTCCGCCGTGGCCTCCGTGCCGTCCGTGTCGCCCGTGCCGTCCACGGCGGCTCCGGGCCCGAGCGCGCAGCCGAGCCCCACCTGCACGCTTCTCCTGTTCTGGTGCACCTGAGCGCGGCTGCCGGAGCGCCCAGGCCGTGCCGGCACCGGCGCCGCGCCCGACCGTGCGTCCGACGGTGCGGCCGGTCCGGTGCACCTGAGCGGGGACGGCCTTCCTGCCTCGGGCGCTCCACCGGGTAGGCCCGCGGATCCCGCACGCCCCGTCGGTCCCGCTGCGGCCGGTCCGGCCGGACCCGCCCGGCGGTCCGGGGGCCGGAGCCGCGCACGAACCCTCCGTCCGGCGAAACCGGCGTGACCGGCCCGTCCGCCGCGGTCGGCCCGGGGTGATCCCCGGCAAGGCCTTCAAGGGGCCGGTCGGCCGGACGAACGACCGGTCGACCGGCGGGCTTCCCGCCCCGGAGGCCGGGCGGGACGCCCGGCCGGTGCCGATCCGGCCGGAACTGGTCGTCGAGGTCGCCTTCGACGGCCTCCAGCGCAGCCTCCGCTACCCCGCGGGGCAGCGCCTGCTACCCCGCCGGGCAGCCCCCGCTACCCGGCCGGTCGGCCCCGCGGTGCGCCCGGGTGGCGCGCCACCGGCCGGACCTGAGCGCGGCCGAGGCCGGCACGGAGACCTCCGCAGGGGAGTTGGCCAGCGCCTGAGGCCTGTTCGGCCGTCCGCGCGGCCGGATCCGCCGACGCGTCGGCCGGAATACCACGGGTCGGAACGCTTTGCGCCGCGACGGGGATTCCCGCGCAGGGGGCGAATCAGCCATTCCCGATCCGGCCACCGTAACCCTCCGTGAACGGAGCGGCGACGGCTAGTTTGACCGTGACAACGAGAGGCGGCTGCCGGGCAGCCGGCGCCGCCCTGGCGAAAGGTGCCCGACATGCAGGTGAGCGTCGACCGGGACCGTTGCTGCAGCTCCGGCATGTGCGTGACGAACGCCCCTGAGGTCTTCGACCAGGACGGCCGGGACAGTCTGGTGAGGCTGCGTCAGGCAGTCGTGACGCCGGATCAGTTCGAGGACGTCAGGCTGGCCGCCGAGCTCTGCCCGGGCGGGGCGATCACCGTCACCGGGGACGAGCCCGCGCGGGCCGGGGGCTGACGGACCCCGGCCGGCGGCCCCGCAGGCCGCCGGGGACCTTCCCGGGACCCGAACCCCACCAGAACACCCGCGACGCTAGGAGACCCCCGCTTTGACCACCGCACCGACCACCCCCGTCCCCCTCCTGCCGGCCCGGCACTCCGACGGCTGCCCGTTCGGACCGCCGCCCGTGTACGCCGAGGCCGCCGCCGCCGGGCCGGTGACCAGGGCGAAGCTGCCCGACGGCGACCTCTGCTGGCTGGTCACCGGTTTCGCCGAGGTCCGCACCGTGCTGTCCGACCGCCGGTTCAGTGCCGACATACGCCACCCGGCCTTCCCGCTGCTGGTCGCCGGCGCCCGCGGGCTGATCACCGACAACCCGGACTTCCTGCGGCTCGACGACCCCGAGCACGCCCGCCAGCGCCGCATGCTCACCGGCGAGTTCCTGGTCAAGCGGGTGGAGACGCTGCGCCCGGAGATCCAGCGGATCGTGGACGAGACGCTGGACCGGATGACCGACGGCCGGACCACGGCCGACCTCGTCACCGACTTCGCGCTGCCGGTGCCCTCGCTGGTGATCTGCCTGCTGCTCGGCGTCCCGTACGAGGACCACGACCGCTTCCAGAGCCTGAGCCGCACGATGCTCAGCCAGGAGAGCACCGTGGAGGAGCTCCGGGAGGCGCAGGAGGGGGTCCTGGAGTACCTGCGCGACCTGACGGCCCGCAAGCGGGTGCAGCCGGAGGACGACGTCCTCAGCCGGCTCGCGGCGCGGGACGACCTGACCCCGGACGACGTGGCCGCCACGGGCGTGCTGCTGCTCGTCGCCGGGCACGAGACGACCGCCAGCATGATCGCGCTGTCGACCGCGCTGCTGCTGGAGCACCCCGAGCAGATCCCCGGTCTGGCCGACCCGGCCACCCTGCCGGGCGCGGTGGAGGAGCTGCTGCGGCTGCTGACCATCGTGCACACCGGCCTGCCCCGGGTGGCGGTGGAGGACGTGGAGCTGGGTGGCGTCACCATCCGGGCCGGGGAGGGCGTGATGGCGATGCTCTCCACCGCCAACCGGGACGAGGCGGTGTTCGGCGGTGCCGGCCACCGGGCGACGGACGAGCTGGACCTGGGCCGGGACGCCCGGCGGCAACTGGCGTTCGGCTTCGGCGTGCACCAGTGCCTGGGCCAGCCGCTGGCCCGCGCCGAGCTCCAGATCGCCCTGGAGACGCTGTTCCGCCGCCTGCCGGGGCTGCGGCTGACCGGCGAGCACGACTTCCGTACCGACTCGTTCATCTACGGGATGCGGTCGCTGCCCGTGACCTGGTGAGCCGGACCGGGAGCGCGCTCACCGGAGTGCCGGGCGGAGCCGGCCGGGCGGTCGTCCCCGGAGCGGGGCGGTGCGAGCGGCCGCGGTGACGGTCCCGGGGCGGACGTGTCCGTGTCTGCCGCATCGGGGCGCGACCGCTCCTGCGCGCTCGGCCTGTTGACGGCCGTTCGCGGTGCTGCGCTTCTCGCACCGGTTCTCCTCGAAGGCCGGTGGGCACCCGCCGCGTGAGCCTTCGCGCGGGCGGGTCCGACTGTCCGCCTGCGCCCGGATCGTGTGCCGACTGCCGCGCCCGCGCAGGTGGACGCGGTAGGGGCCGTCGCCGCGGGCTCCGTCGGCGGCCGTGCTGTCGGGCGCCGGCCGGGACCTGCGCGGCCCTGTCCGCAGGAGACGGACCTTCTCCGGTGCCGGCTCGAACCGCGTGCACCCCGCCCGCTGCCCCGGCGTGACGACCGGGGACGGCGGGCGGCACCGGCCGTCCGGGCTCGGCCGGACCCTGCCGGTGTACCCGCCCGGCGGGCGGGCCGGGCCCTCGCGTCCTCCACCACCTCCGCCGGGCGGGCGACGAGGCTGCGCCACGGCGTCCCGCCCGGTGCCGTCCGGGCCCGGTCCCCTTCGTGGCCGGGCCGGGGCCGACGGCGGACCGGTCCGGGCACGGGCCGCCTGCCGCCGGGCCCGCACGATCGTGGAGCCGACCGTGGCGTCCCGGATCTCCCCGCCCCGGACCCGGAGCGGACCGGACCGGAGCCGGAACAGTGGGCGGACCGGGTGACAGTCAGATGATCGGGCGGACGGCTCCCGAGCCCGCCGGCCCCGTGGACCCCGTCCGATTCCGGTCGGCCGAGGCCGCTGCCCGACGCTCCCCGCCCCGACGCGCCCCGCCTCGTCGGGGGCCGCCCGGGTGGGCCCCACCGACCCCTTGGGCCCCGTCCGGCTCCGCCGTCGCACGGGTGCCGGGCACCGTTGTCAGACCCCTGCCCTATGGTCCGGTGCGTGGGAATGCGACGGGTCGTCGAGTCGGCGAGGGAGTGCTGATGTTCCGTCAGGGAGATGTGCTGATGGTTCCGGTGGAGGAGTCGGCGGTGCCGGTCCGGGTGGAGTCGCTGGGCGCACAGCCCAGGGACGCCCGGGGCCGGCTGGTGCTGGCGCTGGGCGAGGTGACCGGGCACGCGCACGCCGTGGTCGGTCCGGGGGAGCTGCGCCGCGAGTCGGGACCGTTCGGGACGGCGTGGCTGCACCTGCCGGAGGGCGGCCGGGTGGTGCACGAGGAGCACGCCGCGATCCCGCTGCCCAAGGGCTGGTACCGGGTGGTCCGCCAGCGCGAGTACGTGCCGGGCGCGGTGCGCGTGGTCGCGGACTGACCGGCGGCGGCGCCGGCCGGGCGCCCGGGTGAGGAAGACGGAGCAGGACGGAGCAGGGCGGGCGCACGGCGTCCGAGGTACGGCCGGGCGGGCTGCCCGGGCGGGAACGGAGAGTGTGATGGTGACTGGACAGACGGCGCCGCCCCCCGTGGCGGCGGTGCCCGCCGAGGTGACGGCCCGCTGGCGCGCGACGGCCGCCGCGACGGGGCCGGCCGACCGGGCCGGCGTCGAGCGTGCGGTGCGGGCCGCGTACCGGGCGGTGGGTCTGGCCGAACCGGCCGGGATCCGCTGGTTCGGCTCGCCGCTGGCAGCCGCGGAGGCGGCGCTGGAGCTGCGCGCGGCCGGAGCGGCGACCGTGCGCGAGACGGTCCGGACCCTGCCGTGGGACGAGGTCCGCCGACAGGCCGTCGAGCGCAGCGGCGCGCTCGGCTGGGCGCCGCTGTGGGCCCTGACCGGGGGTGAGCTCGGCCCGGTGACGAACGGGCTGGCCGACCGGATCCGCGGTGCCGTGCTCGACCGCCTCGCGCCCGAGCCCGACACCGAGGAGGACCCGGACGACGTGGTCGAGGCGGCCCGCGAGCGCCGGACCGCCGCCCGGCTCGCGCTGCTGGACGCCGTCCGCGGCCAGCACGACGCGCCGTGGTTCGCCGCCTTCGAGGCCGCCGGTGTGCTGGGTGCGGCACCGGTCGGGCCGGGCGGAGGGGGCGGAGGCGGCGGCGGGGAGGCGATCGCCGCGCTGGCCGAGGTGGCCCGCGGGGCCGGCTGGTGGTGGCCCTACGAGGACGTGGTGCTGGTCAGCGAGCGTCCCCTGGCGCTGCACCGCGACGAGGCGGGGCGGCTCGACCACGCCGACGGCCCGGCGCTGGCGTACTCCGACGGCTTCGCCCTGCACGCCTGGCGTGGCATGCCGGTCCCCGCCGAGTTCCTCGCCGGGCTCGGTACCGTCACCGCCGAACGGATCCGTACCGAGGAGAACGCCGAACTCCGCCGTGTCCTGCTGGAGCACTACGGCTACGAGCGGTACCTGTCGGACTCCGGCGCCGTTCCGGTGCACCAGGACGAGACCGGGGTGCTCTGGCGGATCCAGCTGCCCGACGACGAGCCGGTGGTGATGGTCGAGGTGGTCAACTCGACCGCCGAGCCCGACGGCACCTTCCGCACCTACTGGCTCCGGGTGCCGCCGAGCACCCGCACCGCCCGGGCCGGGGTGGCGTGGACCTTCGGGACGACCGAGGCGGAGTACCACCCGCAGCGCGAGACCTGAGCGCGTGGTGCTCCGCCGCGGTGCCTCCCGGGCAGGCGCTCCCGGGTGGTGGCCCCGGGCCGGGCCGGGGTCACCGGAACGCGGCGGCGTTCCGGCGGGCCCAGGCGGCGAAGGAGGACGCCGGGCGGCCGAGCAGCCGCTCGACGTCCGGGCTGACCTGCCGTTCGGCGTCGGTCGGTTCGCCCAGGATGTCGAGGGTGCCCTCCGCGACCGTCTCCGGCATGACCGTCAGCAGGTGGCCGCGGGCCTCCTCGCGGGTCAGCTCGTGGAACGCGACCGGTTCGCCGAGCGCCGATCCGAGCGCGGCGGCCTGTTCGCGCGGCGACACCGGGGCCGGCCCGGTCAGCACGTAGGTCCGGCCGGCGTGCGTCCGTTCCTGCGCCCGGCCTCCGGTTCGTGGGGCGCCGTCCTCGCGCAGGACGGCGGCGGCCGCCTCCGCGAGGTCCTGCGGGTCCACCGTCGGCAGGGCGACGTCACCGAACGGCGCGGCCACCGTGCGGGCGGTGCGGACCGGCTCCGCCCAGGCGAAGGCGTTCGAGTGGAAGCCGCTCGGGCGCAGGACCGTCCAGTCGGATCCGGAACCCCGGACGGCCTCCTCGAACGCGCGCAGCCGGGCGTGCGAGGCGGACCGCGGCCGCGTGCCGGTCGCCTGGGAGGAGAGCAGGACCACCCGGCGCACCCCGCCGGCGACGGCGGCGTCGAGCAGCGCCCGCGGTGCCGCCCCGCCGCCGTCCAGCAGCAACTCACCGGAGAGGAGGAGGAAGAGCGCGTCGGCCCCGTCCAGTACGGGCCGCAGACTGCCGGCCACGGCGAGGTCGGCCCGGTGATGTCGCACGCCGTCCGGGAGCGTGCCGTCCCCGGGGCGGCGGGACACCGCCGTGACCTGCTCGCCCGCCGCCGCCAGCGCGGTCACCAGCGGCCGTCCTACGGTGCCCGTCGCACCGGTCACCACGATCATGACGTGTTCCTCGTTCCTTGACAGGAGAACAGCAAAAGAGGGCCAACAAATGCTTGACACAAGGGAGTTGGCGATCCGTCGGAGTTCCTCGTCCGGGCTCGCGGAACGACGCTAACAGGCTGCGTACAGTAGGTACCCAGGGGAAAGTGACCCGGTGTCGAGGGGGACGGGACGCATGAGCGCCATGGAGTGGCCGACCGACGGCCCGGACGGCGGAGGGCCGGTGCGCGGAGGTCCGGTGCGCGGAGGAGGAGGGGAGGACGGGCCGGAGCAGGACGGGCCGGTGGGCGACGGCCCGGCGGACGGCGGAGTGGCGGGGCGACCGGCCGATCCGGCGACGGCGTGCCCGATCACCCCGGTCGTCGACCTGGTCTTCAGCCGCTGGACCACCCCGATCCTCTGGACGCTCCACGAGTACGGCCGGCAGCGGTTCGTCGAGCTTCAGCGCAGGGTCGCCGCCATCACGCCCAAGGTGCTGACCCAGCGGCTGCGGCAGCTGGAACGCGACGGGCTGGTCCGGCGGACGTACCACGCCGAGGTTCCGCCGCGCGTCGAGTACGAGATCACGGACCTCGGCCGCAGCCTGGCCCCGCTGTTCGCGGGTCTGGCGCAGTGGTCCGCCGCCAACCTGGACCGCGTCGAACGGGCCCGCCGGGAGTACGACGGCGCTCCTGTCCGTTGAGGAGGCACCACGGTCCGCCGGAACCGGTGCGACGGTTCGCCGCCCGAAGCCGCCCGGCCGCGGCCATACTGGGGTGAGCAGGCGTCAACGAGGCGTCCGGGTCTGGGGGGTTGAATGCCACTCGGCTGTGCGGCCGCGGGTGTCGGCGGGGGAAACCGGACGGGTCCCCGGCGGGCCGTCCGCCCGGGGATGCGGCGGGGACGGAGGTCGGCGGCATGACCGATCCCGCACAGGCCCTCCAGGAGGCGCGCGCCGCGCTCGACGCGGTGATCACCGAGATCCAGCAACTGCCCCGCTTCCGGAACTTCCTGGCGGCACCGGCCTTCGACGACGTGGCCGAGGCCGCGCGCGACCACCCGGTCGTCTACCTGGCGGCGGCCGAGCCGGGCGGAGTCGCCCTGGTGGTGCGCGGGACCGACGTCACCGAGGTCGAACTGCCGGAGCTGACCAGGCAGGCCGTGGCGGACCGGCTGCGCACGCATCTGGACCGGTACGCCGCGTACCGGGAGGCGGAGAAACGGGCCTCGGAGAAGCACGCGGCGGGGAGACGGGCGGCGCGGGCCGGGCAGCCGGCGCGGGCCGCGGGCGAGGAGGGCGGCGCCCTCCGTACCGCCCGCCGGGAGTGGGACAACGCCCTGGCCGGGCTGACCGGCTGGCTGTGGCCGACGGCGATGGGGCCGCTGGTGGAGGAACTGACCGGTGCCGCCGCGGAGGGGCCGGAGGGCCACCGGGCCACCCTGATACCCGGCGGGCCGCTCGGTCTGCTGCCGCTGCACGCCGCCTGGCGGCCGGACCCGGCGCGGCCGACCGGCCGCGAGTACGTGGTGGACCGGGTGCAGGTCTCCTACGCGCCGAACGCGCGCACCCTGTCCGCGGCCCGGGCCGTCGCCGCGGCCGTCCCCGGGCGGCGGGTCCTCGCCGTGGCCCCGCCCGCGCGGGCGAACGACCTGCCGATGTCCGGGGCGGAGGCGCGGGCCGCCCGACTGGCCTTCGCCGGCGGCTCGCTGGAACGGAACCTGAGCGCCGAGGGCCTCCTCACCCGGCTGGCACGGACCGATGTGCTCCACGTCGCCTGCCACGGGCTCGCCGACCTGGCCGCTCCGCTCAACAGCCGGCTGGTCCTCGCCCCCGGTGAGGAGGTCACCCTCGCCGTGCTGATGGCGCAGGAGGTGCGGATCCGGCTGGCGGTCCTGTCCGCCTGCGAGACCTTGTTGCCGGGGACCGACCTGCCCGACGAGGTGGTGTCGCTGCCCACCGGGCTGATCCAGGCCGGCGCGGCCGGGGTGATCGCCTCCCTGTGGGCCGTGCCCGACCTCTGGTCGGCCCTGCTGATGATCGAGTTCTACCGCCACTGGCGCGAGGGCCCCGACGACCCGGCGGCGGCACTGCGCAAGGCCCAGATCTGGCTGCGCGACAGCACTCCCCGGAGCAGGGTGGAGCACTACGACCGCGCCCGGGCCTGGCCGCCGCCCTCGGTCGCCCAGGAGGTCCTGGACGCGCTGTCCCTGCGCGCGGCGGCGGACGATGAACCGGACCGCCCGGACGCGGCCATGGCGGGGTGGGCCGCGTTCGCCCACATCGGCGTCTGACACGGAGATCCGAGAGGGAGCACCGGCCCGGACATCCGGCACGGGCGATCTGACACGGACATCCGGCGCGGGCGATCTGACACGGAGAATTCGGGGGACCGTTCTTGGACGAGATGCGGCTGAGAACCCTCGCGGCGGCCCTGCGGTCCGTCGTGCACCTGCTGCTGCCGCCGCAGGAGGCGGCGGCGCTGGACGAGGCCCTGGCCGCGGCGCTCCGGCGCAGGCCGGGCCGCGCACTGCCCGAGCTCCGGCGGCTGCTGCTCCTCTCACCCCCGTCGCGCGACGTCCGCCGCTGGGTGCTGGCACGGCTCGGCGAGCCGGGAGGAGCGGACAGCGACCCGGTGCGGATCCCGGACGGCCGTGACCGGGACGAGGACGACCGGCCGGGCGTCGACGACCACGCGGTGACGCTCTGGATCGAGGAGCGGGACGAGGACGACCTGCGGCCGCTGGACGAGGGGCAGCCGTACACGGCCGTCCTGATGGCCGCCGCGGACGGGCCGGACGCCCGGTACTCCGCCGAGGTCCGGGCGCCCGCCGCCGAGGTGCCGGCCGGCGGACTGGTCACCCGCTGCGTGCTGTCCTCCACGTCGGTGCGGTTGGAGGCCGACCCGCGGGACCCCGGCGTCGAGCTCTCCACGGTGGAGGCCGGGGACCGCACCCAGTGGTGCGCCGTCTTCCCGCTGGTCGTCCCCGGGGACGGCGACTCGGCGCGGCGCCGGATCCGGATGATCCCGGTCACCGCCCCGGAGGCCCGGCTTGACGCGTTCCTCTTCGTCGGCGACGACCTGTACCGCCGGCTCGCCGTGTCGATCGACGTCCGGCCGGCGCCCGCGGAGGATCCCGGGCCCGCGGGCGACCCCGCGCCGCCGGACACCCCCGCGCCCGGGGAGCCGGGCGACGCCGGAACGGACGACGAGTGGCGGACGGAACCGCCGGTGGCCGTCCTCACCGTGGGCACCCTGCCGGCCGCACACGCCGGCGTGGTCCCGTCGGCCGCCTGGCAGCGGCCGCGCTCCCACCTGGACATCACCGTGCTCTCGGACGGTACCGCGCTGGCCCGGTGCGAGGACTTCAACGTCTTCGCGCGGGTCCAGTGGCCGGCGACGGCCGGCGGGCTGGAGGCCCAGGTGGCGAACGTCCGCGGCGCGCTCGACCGGCTTCGGCAGGTGCATGGCGAGCAGTTGGAGCTGATCCCGGCGGAGCAGCTGCGGGCGGACCTCGCCGGCCACGTGCCGTCGTCCGAGTGGGCGGCCGACGGGCCCGCACCGGGCGAGCCGTTCGCCTCGGCCTGGGCCGGGGTCGCGCGGAGCGACGAACTGCGCCTGCTGGCCTACGAGGGCCACCAGCTGTACCGGACGCTCTTCGCGGACCCGGAGCTTCGCGGCTACCTGGAACGGCTGGCACCCGGTGACCGCCTGACCGTCAACTGGCTGGAGGGCTTGACGACCCTGGTCCCGCACGTGCCGTTGCCCCTGCTCCACCTGGATCCCGTCTCCCCGGGCCGGCCGGTCGACCCGTCGGCGTTCCTCGGCCTCCGGTTCCGGGTGGGGTGGACGCGGCGCCAGACCAGGGGCTCGCGCGCGCTGGGCGACTGGCGGCGGACCACCCGGGCGCACCTGCTCTACGAGGCGCAGGACCCGGCCGACGCGGTCGGCGCCGAAGCCCGGCGGCACGCGGAGGAGCTGGGCCGCTGGGAGTCCGCGCTGCTGCTGACGGGCGGTGAGCCGCGGACCGCCCACCTGTCCGGGTTCCTGGCCGCGCCCTCGCCGAGTCCGGTGTCCCTGTTGTACTTCTACTGCCACTGCGTCACCGGTACCGGCGGCGATCCGCGCCTGCGGTTCGGCCCGACCAACGACGCCGGCCACGTCCTGCGCCGGGTCGACATGGGCAGCGATCCGTTCGCCGACCGGCCCGTCGTCTTCGTCAACGCCTGCGGCACCAACGAGAGCGACCCGCTGCTGGTCAACCAGCTGATGGACAGCTTCCTCAACCGGGAGGCCCGTGCCTACATCGGCACCGAGGGCCGGGTGCCGCCCGGCCTCGCCGCCCGGTTCGCCACGGCGTTCTTCAGCTTCCTCTACGGCACGGCGGGCACCGACCGGGCACCCGTGGGGGAGTCGCTGGCCCAGGCCAGGCGCTTCCTGTGGGAGCGCTACCGCAACCTCGGCGGCCTCTTCTACGGCTACGTCAACGACGGCCTGCTCTATCAGGCGGACGACGACCACGTACGGCGCCTGAGCGCCGGCAGCACCGCCGGGGAGGGCGGAAACCCATGAGCGACGCATCCGCAAGTGAGGAATCGGTGGGCGACGAGCCCGTGCACGGCACGGACGAGAGCGGCGAGCCCATGAGCAACGGACACGAGAGGGGCGAACCCGTGAGCGACGGACCCCGGGCCGGAGTGCCGACGCCGGCGCCGCACCGGGCACCGCCGGCCGCCGACGCCTGGGAGCGCTTCCAGTCCGGCGCGACCGCCCGGCGCCTGGACATGATCCGGGACCCGGACCTGCGCGAACAGCTGCGGCCGCACCTCGGTACGCCGGCCGTCGACGACTACCTGCGCCTGGCCGAGGGGCTCACCGGCGACGCCGCCCACCTCGGGGAGGAGCAGGAGCCCGACCTCGTCCTCGTCCCGGGCGTGATGGGCAGCGTCCTCGTCAGCGCAGGCCTGGGCGGGGTGTGGTGGCTCGACGTCCGCACCCGCCGCAGGCTGGACCAGCTCGGCCTCTCCGCCGACGGGGAGAGGGACGCCACCCCGGGCGCGCGGATCACCCCGGTCGCGGTGGACGCCAGCTACGACGCCTTCTGCACCGCCGCGCTGGCGCGCGACGACTTCGGCCACCTCACCTTCCCCTACGACTGGCGTCGCCCTGTCCCGGCCGCCGCCGCCGGCCTGGTGGACCTCGTGGACGACACCTACCGGCGCAACGGCAACCGGCCGGTTCACCTGGTCGCCCACAGCATGGGCGGCCTCGTCGTCCGGGAGGCGCTGCGGCAGGAGCCCGGGCTGTGGGACCGGGTCGGCCGGATCGTCTTCATCGGCACCCCGCACTACGGGTCACCGGCGATCGCGGGCTACCTGAAGAACCACTTCTGGGGATTCGACCTGCTGGTCCTCCTCGGCCGCCACCTCTCCCGCGCCACCTTCCGCTCGCTCCGCGGCGTGCTCGACCTGCTCCCGGCCCCCGCGGGGGTGTACCCGGGCACCAGGGCCGCGCCGGGGGCGACGGCCGGGGCCGTCGATCCGGGGACCCACCCCTGCGCCAACTTCGACCTGTACGACGCGGGCGCCTACCGGCTCGGGCTCGACCCGGCCGAGCAGGCCGGGCTGCAACAGGCACTGGACGCGGCCCGGGAGTTCCACGTCCGGCTGGCGGAGTGGCACGGGGCACTGCCCCAGGAACACCGGGACCGGATGCTGGTGATCGCCGGGGTGGGCTACCGCACGCTGTTCCGGCTCGGCTACCGGCCCGCCCTCGGCTTCCTGTGGGAGCACATGGACCGGGTGACCGCACGGCGGCCGGGCGACCCGCACCGCGACGGCGACGGCCGGGTCCCCCTCGTGTCGGCGCAGCTGGAGTCCGTGGGCGACACCCGCTACGTGCGGGGCGAGCACGGCGGGCTGCCCGCGATCCCCGCCGTGCGGGAGGCGGTCTTCGACTGGCTGGCGGGCCGACCCGTGCGCCTGCCCGCCACCCCGGCCGGGGCGCTCGCGGAGACCCTGGGCGACGACCGGCACGCCGACGGGCCGCGATCCGTCGCCGGGCACCCGGCGCCGGCGCACCCGGCTCCCGGGCCCGCGGCGGACGACCCGGGCTACCTGCGGCTGGAGCCGGTGGACGAGGCCGTGCTGGCCCGGTACGAGGCCGCCGCGGAGTCCGGCCGACTGCCGGAGTTCGTGCGGGTCAAGGTGTTCTGACGGTTGTCCGGGCGGCGTGCTCGGCGGCCCGGACCCGCTGCTTCGCGTCCGCCAGACGGTCCAGCAGCTCGCCCGGCAGGCCGGCCGGGCCGTCGCCGATCCGCGCGCTCCGCAGCGTCAGCGCCTCGGTCAGCAGGACGAGACGGCCGGTCTCCATCAGCCTGACCGCCTCCCGGTGCCGACCCGCGGTGGCGCTGGCGTAGGCGGCCTCGGAGGTCAGCCGGCCGCCGGAGCGCAGCCACCGGGCGCCGTGCCCCGGGTCGCTCTGGGCCCGGGCCAGCGCGTTCAGGGTCTCGACGGCGATCCGGAACCCGAGGGCGGCGTCCCGCGGACGCCGCTCGGCGCTCGCCCAGCGTCCCCAGAGCGAGCCGGTCCACCAGAGCATCTCCGGATCGGTCCGCGCGCCGTCGGCCCACACCTGCCGCACCGTCCGACGGAGTGATCGCGGGGACGCCCGGACGAGGCCGGCCTCGGCGGCGACCAGGGTCAGCACCAGCTGCGCGGCCCGGATGCGGTGCCGGTCGAGCAGTGGGGTCCGCCGCCGGGCGAGGCCCCGGACCACGGCCAGCGCTTCGAGCAGGCCGGCCCGTCCGTCGGGGAGCGCGGGCCCGTCCTCCGGGGCGCCGGGTGCGCCGCCCGGCGCGGCAGGCACCTCCGCCACCGGCTCCCCGGCCCCGCCGTCGCGCCCGCCGTCGCCACGACCACGGCCCCCGCCCTCATCCGCGCCCGGCTCCTCATCCGCGCCCTCCTCGACCGTGACCACGTACCACTCGAACAGGGCCAGCGCCCACGCGAGCCCGATCCGTGCGGCGTCCGGCGACCGGGGCGGCACGTCGGCGTGGGCCTGCCGGAGGCAGTCGACCGCCCGCGCGAGGTCGGTCCCGTCCCGGCTGACGCCGAACCGGTCGCGCCAGGCGCCCCCCGTCGCGGCCAGCACCGTGCGCCGGAAGGCGGCCGGGGGACCGGCGGCCAGGACCTCCGCGAAGGCTGCCAGGGCCTCGTCGAACAGCGCCCGGTCGGCGGACTGCCGTGCGGTCTCCTCGGTGATCACCGCCAGGTTGACGAGCAGGACGACCCGCTCGCCGGCCCGCGCGGCCGGCGATCCGGCGGCCTCCCGGGCGAGCCGCAGGGCCGTGTCCAGGTCGGCCATCGACCCGGTCGCCTCGAACCGGCGGTACCAGTAGCCCGCCCAGTGCCCGACGGCGGCGGGCCGGTCCGGCGACGTGTCGGGCGCCGCGGCCACCGCGGTGCGCAGCGCCGCACCGGCCTCCTCCAGGTCCGCCGCGTCGGCGTCGCGCCGGTGGCGGTCGAGCAGCGCCACGCCCAGGTCGAGCTGCCGGCGGAGCAGTTCGGGCGCGGTGGCGGGAGTCGCCAGGGCGGCGGCGGACAACAGGGCCACGGCCAGATCGAGGTCGTCGTCCCCGCCCCGCGCCGCGTGGCGCCGGCGCAGCACGCAGCCGAGGGTGTGCGCCGTGTCCTCGTCGGTCGCGCCGGCCTGCCACACCGCCGTCAGGTCCCGGACCGCCGCGTTCAGATGGCCGATCCGGTCGCTCTCCTCGAACGCCCGCAGCCGGGCCTGGGCCAGCCGGAGGTGGCAGTCGGCCCAGACGGTGGTGAGGGGCGGGGCCGTCCGGGCGGCGTCCCGCAGCAGCCGCATCGCCTCCGCCCGGTCGGCCACCGGCTCCGGGGCGCCCGGGGTGTCGGCGCGTTCGAGGAGGACCAGGCCGAGGTTGCTGCGCCGACTCGCGGCCCGCACCGACGTTCCCGGGGTGAGCGCGACCGCCCGCTCCAGCCGGGTGCGGGCCTGCTCCAGGTACCGGACCCCGCCCACCGCGAAGTAGCACATCAGTCCGGCCCGGCCGGCGTCGTTGAGCAGCGTGGCGAGCAGGGCCGGGTGCGCGCCGGCGAGGCCCGGCTCCCCGAGCACCCGGTCCCAGGCGTCCGCCCACCGCCCGGCCCGTTCGGCGCGCAGCGCGGGCGTGCCGGCCGCGGTGAACTCCTCCTCGGCCCGTTCCGCCGCCTCGTGCCGGTCGGCCACGAGCGCGTAGCAGGTCGGGTCGATGACGGTGCTGCCGGGCGGGAAGACGGCCCGGGGGTCGGCGCGGCAGCGGGCGAGGAAGCGCGTGTGCTGCTCCGCCGGCCGCCGCCCGCCCCGGGAGCCGCCCGGTGCCGTCCGCCCGATCAGCCGGGCCGCCGGTTCGTCCAGGAGCTCGGGGTGGGCGTGCACGAGCAGGCCCACGCGGTTGAAGTCGTCCTCCGCCAGGTAGGCGCGAACGAGGTCGTCGAGCGGCCGGCCGGTCGTCATGACTGCCCGTTACCCCAGTTCCCGGCGGGCCGAATCCACCTGACGGACGGCCTCCAGGTAGCGGTTCCGCACCTCCTCGGGCAGCCGCTCCAGCGCGGCCGGCACCAGGTCGAGCGCCTCGCCGAGCAGGACGGCCCGTCCGCGCTCCAGCCGCGTCGCGGCCTCCGCCGCCCGTCCGCGCCGGACCAGGGCGTACGCCGCCTCCTGGGCGAGCCCGCGGGACGCGGTCAGCCACGCCTCCTGGTGGCGGCGCAGGGACTGTGCCCGCCGCAGGGCGTCCACGGCCCGCACCAGGTACCCGTCGGCCTCGCCGACCTCCTCCCAGCCGGAGCGCCGGGCCGCCCAGCGCATCCAGTTGTCGGCGGCGTGCACGGTCATCTCGGGGGCGATCGCCAGCCCCGCCGTGCAGGCGCGCCGCAGGCTGTCCCGGGCCGCGGCGCGGTCCTCGGCCGCGCCGGTCAGGTCGGCGACGGCCCGTTGCGCGGTGCCGAGGACGTTCAGCCTGCTCGCCAGGTACGGCGCGGTGGCCGCCGTGATGGACACCGCCTCGGCGAGGGTGTCCACGGCGGTGCGCAGCACCGCCTCACCGTGCCCGTGCTGCCCGGCGAGCAGGTGGAGCTCGGCCCGGTCGGCCAGGGCGTTCCCGAGGTTGGAGAGGAAGGTGGCCCGGCCGGCGAAGCCCCAGGGCGAGACCTCGATCGCCCTGCGGTAGGCCGCGATCGCGGCGTCCAGGTCGCCGGGTTCCACGCGGGTGCCGGGCCGGGGCGACTCGCGGTCCCCGAACTGCGTCCCGAAGCGGCTCAGCAGCGTGTTCCCGAGGTTGTTGAACCAGCCGCCCAGCTCCGGGTCGTCGGGGTGCGCGGCGTCCACGGCCGCCCGGGCCAGCCGGACCGACTCCTGGAGGTCGCCGTCCTCGCCGAGCCGTTCGTGGCGGTCCATCCGCAGCATGGCGAGGTTGCTGCAGATCCTGGCCCACCCGAGGGCGGAGCGGGGGAGCACGGCCAGCGCCCGGCCGCCGAAGTGGAGGGCCCGGTCGAGGTCGTCGAGGGCGCCGGTCGCGTCGTAGCGGTCCCAGAGGCAGAGCGCCAGGGTGGCGGCGCACTCCGCCCACTCCGGCGAGTCCTCCGCCGTCCGGGCCATCGCGTCGCGCACCGTGCGGACGGCCTCCTCCAGGTCCGCGCCCCGGCCGGTCACGTCGAACCGGTCGGTCAGGGTGACGGCCAGGTCGTTGGCGCGGGCCGCCAGGTCGGTCGTGCCGGTGGCGAGTGCGGTCCGGTAGCCGTCGACCGCCAGGTCTAGGTCCGCGCGCGCCCCGCCGTCCCAGTAGCGCCGACGGTACGCGGAGGCCGCCCGGACCCAGAGCCGTGCCAGGGTCTCCGGCTCCGCGCCGGCCGCCTCGGCCCGCCGTACGTCGCGCAGGAGGTCCTCGGGCGCGGGCGCTCCGGCTTCCATCTCCGTACCGTCCCCTCGTCCGGCCCGGTCGAACGGCAGCGGCACGGCGGGCGTGGCCCGGCCGCCGGGCGCAAGCCTCTCACGGACGGGCGGCCGCCGTGGGGCCGTCGGCGGAAGCCGTTGCGTGCCCTCGGGGACCGCGGCGGACACGGTGGGGCCGGGGCCGGAACGCGGTACCGCCCGCGCCCGGTACGGGCGCGGGCGGTACGGGCTCGAAGGAGCCGTGGGGTCAGTGGACGTCGATGCCGTCGAAGGAGCCGATGATGGCGTCGCCGCCGACGTTGGTGATGTCGTCGCCGGCGAGCTGGTTGCCGGTCCCGATGACGGTGATGGTGGTGGTGGTGACGTTCACCGAGGTGTCCTCGGCGAAGGCCTGGGTGGCGGGGAGGGAAACGGCGCCGACGGCGGCGAGGAGGACGGCGAACGTACGGACGGTGCGGTACATGGCGTAAGTCCCTTCGTGAACCAACAGTGCCCCCGAGCCTAGGGACCGACTTCTCGTCAGGGCACGGAATGTCACCCGAACGGGGCTCCCACCGTGTCGTCGGGACCCCTCGCTCGTGGGGCGTGAACGCCGGGGACGGGGGCGCGTGCGCACGGGTACGGCCGGGAGCGGACGGCGGGACCGGCCGGGCCCGCGCC
>NZ_JBHJRC010000185.1:0-16754 GCF_042261735.1 Kitasatospora sp. NPDC056327
GCCGCTTCAACCCCAAGGGCGCCACCGAACAGGAGACCGTCGACCTCTTCCACGGCATCTACGCCGACGGCCTCGAAGCCCTGGAGAAGACCCTCGCCGCCTGACACCACGGCGTCCGACGCCACGGCACCACCACCACGCGGCCCGGGTGCGCCATGCGCGCACCCGGGCCGCGGTGCGTCCGGCCCGGATTGCGCCCGGTGGGGTCCGGCCGGATCGTGAACCTATGCCGAGCGACCCCAGCCCCCTGACCGGCGCGCTGTTCGCCGGCCCGCGCCGGAACGTCTCCCCGCTGGAGCTCTTCTTCGACCTGGTCTTCGTCTTCGCCATCGGCCGGCTCGCGGAGCACCTGCACGCGGTGCTCTCCTGGCGCGGCGGCGCCGAGACCGCGGTGATGCTGGTGGCGGTGCTGAGCCTGTGGGCTCTCACGAGCTTCGACGCGACCTTCCTGGACGTCGAGCGTCCCCGCACCAGGGCGCTGGTGCTGGTGGTGATGGGCCTGGGTCTGTTCATGAACGCCCAGATCCCGCACGCGTTCGCCGGCCGGCCGTGGGCCTTCGTGGTCCCGCTGGTGGCGATCCTGCTCCTGACGGACCTCACCGCCGCCTTCGCCGCGCCGACCCCGGCCCTGCGGCGCCACTACCACCGGGTGACGGCGTGGGCCGCGCTCTCGGTCCCGCTGTGGGTGGCCGGGGCGGCCGTGGGGCCCGGGCCGCGGCTGTTCTGGTGGGCCCTGGCCGCCGCTGTCGACATGACCGGCGTCTGGCTCGCCCACCCCCTGCCCGGCAACGTCCTCGGCTCCCGGGAGCTCGCCTTCGACGCCGAGCACATGGTGGAACGGATCCGGCTGTTCATCATCCTTCAGCTCGGTGAGACCGTCCTGACGATCGGTGGGGCGATCTCCGCCGCCCCGGTGGACGTGCCGAGCGTGACCGCCGGGCTCGGCGCGTTCGTCGCCCTGGTCTGCCTTTGCGCGAGCTACTTCCGGGGCGGTGAGTCGATCCTCGCCCGGTACGTCGCGGCCTCGGCGGACCCGTTGCTGCCGGTCCGCCGCGCGGTCAGCGGCCAGTACACCACCCTGGCCGGCCTGGTCGCCCTCGCGGTCGGCGCGGAACTCTCGATCGCCCACCCCACCGGACCCGGCAGTCCCGAGGCCGGACTGCTGCTGTTCGGCGGCCCGGCCCTCTACGTGCTCACCCAGGCCTGGTGGTACTGGCTCAACACCGGGCGGGCCTGGGGCGCGCGGCTGCTCGCCTGTCCGGTCTTCGCCGCGGGTGGCCTGGCGGCCTGCCGGCTGGCCCCGCTGGCCTCGGTGCTGTTGCTGGACGCGATCCTCGTCGTGCTGGTCGCGGTCCTGACCGGCGTGCACCGAAGGGTCCTGCTGACGATGCCCGCCGGGCCCCCGGGATAGCATCGCCCGGTGCCCGGTGACCGATCGGGCAGTCCTTCGGGGCGTGTGAACCACGGACCCGGTTCCTGGCGTGTCTCCCTGCGTGACCGATGGCCCGATTCGGTCCCGTTCGAGGAGTTGTCAGTCGATATGCCCAGGAATCACAGTGCCGTCGCGTCCGGCAGGGCCGTGCCGATCCCGCCGGCCCCGGCCGCGATACCCGGCGCCCTCACCGGGCGGGCCGGGTGAAGGCCCCGGCCCTCGGCGGGCGGACGGGGTACGCCGCGGTCGCGCTGGCGGTGGTGGCCGCGGTGACGGCGGGACTGCTGTGGTGGCAGCCGTGGGCGGAGAAGGGGCCCAGGCCACTGGCCTTCACGACGGCCACCGGGGAGTCCGCCCGCTTCGGCGCGGGTGAGCAGCTGTTCCGCTACAAGGTGCGGGCGGAGGACGGGCTGAAGGTGAGCCCGGAGAAGTTCGCCGCCGAGGTCGACACCGTCCTCGGGGACGTGAAGCGCGGCTGGGCCGCCGGCGGCAAGTGGTCCTTCCAGCGGGTCGCCGCCGACCCGGTCGACTTCACCGTCTACCTGGCCACCCCCGGGTCCACCGACCGGATCTGCGGCCAGTACGGGCTGGACACCGGGGGCTGGGTGAACTGCGCGGCCGGTCACCAGGTGGTCATCAACCTCAAGCGCTGGACGGAGCTGTCGGAGTTCTACACCGGCAAGCCCGAGCTGTACCACGCGCTCGCGGTCAACCACGAGGTCGGGCACTTCCTCGGCCAGGGCCACGTGGACTGCCCCGGGCAGGGGCTGCCGGCCCCGGCGATGATGCAGCAGATCAAGGGACTGCACGGCTGCGTCCCGAACGGCTGGCCCTACGCCGAGGACGGCAGCCCGATCACCGGCCCGCCGGTGCCGCCGAACGCGCCCACGCCCCTGCCGTGACGGCTCGTCACCCGGAGGGCCCCCGCTGCGGAGGTAGACTGGTCTGCCATTGACGCCGCCATGTCAGGGGGTCGAGTGGAAACCATCTACGACAGCGCCCGGGTGCCGGAGGCCGACCGGATCGGGGCATGGCAGGAGGTCGCCGTCCGGGGGACGGTCACCGTTCGGATGAGATCGCTCGACCCGGCCGGCTTCATGGCCCACCTGGCCGCCGTGGAGCTCGGGGACTGCCGGCTGATCGCCATGAACTACTCGCCGCTGGCCCTGCGGCGCACCCCGCGGCTCGTCCGGCAGTCCGACCCCGAGCAGTACCAGGTGGTCCTGGTCCGCCACGGCCGCCCGGGCATCGAGCAGGCCGGCCACAGCGGACTCCCCGGGCCGGGCGACCTCGTCGTCCACGACAGCTCGCGCCCGTTCGAGGCCTTCGTCGGGCCGGAGCAGGGCCGGGTCCAGTGCCTGATGGTCCAGGTCCCCAAACGGCTCCTGCACCTGCCGCACCGGGAGATCGCCTCCCTGCTCGCGACACCGCTCACCGGAGACGAGGGCACGGGCCGCCTGCTCGCCGGCTTCATGACGGCGCTCACCGCCGAGTGCCCGGAGAACGCGGGCCAGGCGGCCCGCCTCGGCCGGGTGCTCACCGACCTGACCGAGACCTTCCTCGCCCACCACCTCGACCGGCTCACCGCGGTGCCCGGCGAGTCCCGGGAGCGCGTCCTCTACCTGCGGATCCTCTCCTTCGTCGACGACCACCTCCCGGCCGAGTGGCTCGACCCCCGGGCCGTCGCCGACGCCCACCGGATCTCGCTGCGCACCCTCTACCGGGTCTTCGGCGCGCAGGGCACGACACCGGCCGCGCACATCCGCCACCGCCGGCTCGAACGCTGCCGCGTCGACCTGGCCGACCCGAACCTGCGGCAGTTCACCGTCCACGCCGTCGCCGCGCGCTGGGGCTTCCCGCGGCCCGCCGAGTTCACCCGCGCCTTCCGCACCGCCTACGGCGTGCCGCCCGGGGAGTGGCGCGAACGCGCGCGCGACCGGGAGCGGCACGCATGGCCAACCGGTCGGCACGCACAGCCATCGATCCGCGAGGGCTCCGGTGCGACGGTCGTACCGGAGCGCACACCGGCCACCGGGCCGCGGAGCGCTTCCCGGTAGCGGGGCCGGAGCGGTCCCGCCGAACCCACGGAGGACCTCGATGCACCGTCCCACCAAGCGCACCGCCACCGCCCTCGCGCTGGCCGCCGCCGCCCTGATCGTGCCGCTGGCCGCCGCCGTCCCGGCCGGCGCCGCCGACACGGCCGCGCCCGCCGCCGCGTGCAACGTGACCTACGGCGACAAGGACAGCAGCACCTGGCACAAGAGCTCCAAGAACGGCGTCAACATGCGCAGCGGCCCGAGCACCGGTTGTGCGGCGCTGGGGGTGGCCTACTCGACCCAGCTGATCGACTACCACTGCTACCTCCCGGTCGGTGACTACACCTGGACCTACGCCCGCAACGACGCCACCGGGGTCAAGGGCTGGATCCGCGACGACCTCCTCACCGACGGCGGCAGCCTCGTCCGCTGCTGACCGGCGCCCGGCCCGGCCCCGGACCGGCGGTGCGGCCGCACCCGCGCCGCCGGTCCGGCAGTGGTTCGAAGGACACGCCCTACACGCCGGCCCGGTCGGACCGCGCGGTGCTGTGCCCGTCCGGCCGGCCGCCGTCCAGGGCACGCAGGATGGACTCGACGCTCTGCCGGGCGTCCCCGAAGAGCATGGCGCTGTTCTCCCGGAAGAACAGCGGGTTCTGCACCCCCGCGTAGCCGGAGGCCATCGAGCGCTTGAAGACGATCACCTGCTCCGCCTCCCAGACCCGCAGCACCGGCATGCCGGCGATCGGGCTGGCGGGATCGTCCATGGCGGCCGGATTGACGGTGTCGTTGGCACCGATGACCAGGACCACGCCGGTGGCGGCGAAGTCGTCGTTGATCTCGTCCATCTCCAGGACGATGTCGTAGGGCACCTTCGCCTCGGCCAGCAGCACGTTCATGTGACCGGGCAGCCGCCCGGCGACCGGGTGGACACCGAACCGCACCTCGACGCCGCGCTCGCGCAGCCGGCGGGTGAGGTCCGCGACGGGGTGCTGCGCCTGGGCCACCGCCATGCCGTAGCCGGGGGTGATGACCACCGACTTGGCCTGCGCCAGCTGCCGGGCCGCCTCCTCGGCGTGGATCTCGCGGTGCTCGCCCTGCTCCTCCCCGCTGCCCGTCGGTGCCTCGATGCCGAAGCCGCCGGCGATGACGGAGAGGAAGGAGCGGTTCATCGCCCGGCACATGATGTACGACAGGTAGGCGCCCGAGGAGCCGACCAGCGCGCCGGTGACGATGAGCAGGTTGTTGTCGAGCAGGAACCCGGCGGCCGCGGCGGCCCAGCCGGAGTAGCTGTTGAGCATGGAGACGACCACCGGCATGTCGCCGCCGCCGATCGAGGCGACCAGGTGCCAGCCGAGCGCGAGCGCCAGCACGGTCACCGCGATCATCAGCCCGAGGCCCGGTCCGGCGGTGAACCAGACCGTGAGTGCCACGAACGCGCCCAGCGCGCCGGTGTTCAGCGCGTTCTTGCCGGGCAGCATCAGCGGCCGGGAGGCGATCCGGCCGGACAGCTTGAGGAAGGCGACGATCGAGCCGGTGAAGGTGACCGCGCCGATGAACACGCCGATCACCACCTCGGCGTGATGGATCCCCAGCAGGTCGGCGGGGACGGCGGTCTGGGCCGGGCCGTGCGCCTCGACCTCCAGGTAGCTGTTCCAGCCGACCAGCACGGCGGCGAGTCCGACGAAGCTGTGCAGGACGGCGATGAGCTCCGGCATCTGCGTCATCCCGACCTGCCGCGCCCGCCGGAGGCCGATCGCGCCGCCCAGCGCCATGGCGAGGACGATCAGGGCGACGGCGCCCGCGGTGATGCTCTGCGCCGCCACCACCACGGTGGCGACCAGGGCGAGCGCCATGCCCGCGATGCCGTAGACGACACCGGCGCGGGAGGTGCGGTGCTGGGAGAGCCCCGCCAGGCTGAGGATGAACAGCAGGGCCGCGACCAGGTCCGCGGCGTGGGCTGCGGTGGTGGAGGTCATCGGCCTCAGCGCCTTTCGGGGGACGAGGAGAACATGCTCAGCATGCGGCGGGTGACGGCGAACCCGCCGAAGACGTTGATGCTCGTCAGCAGCACGGCGATGCACGAGAGCACGGTGACGAGCGTGCTCTCGTGCCCGATCTGCAGCAGCGCGCCGACCACCACGATCCCGGAGATCGCGTTGGTGACCGACATCAGCGGGGTGTGCAGGGCGTGGTGGACCTTGCCGATCACGTAGTAGCCGATCACCACGGCGAGTGCGAACACCGTGAAGTTCCGGGCCAGTTGGGCCGGGGCGAAGCCGACCAGCAGGAACATCGCGAGCATCCCGGCGGCGGTCAGGCCGAACCGGACGGCCGGGGCGGGCCCGGAGCGCCGGGGTGCCGCCGCCGCTGCGCCGGCCGCCGTCGCGGACCCGGGTCCGGGAGCTGGAGCGGGAGCGGCGGAGACGGCCACGGGCGGCGGCGGCCAGGTGATCTCACCGGACCGGACCACGGTCACCGCCCGCTGCACCACGTCCTCGAAGTCCAGGACCGGCTGCCCGTCCCGTTCCGGCGTCAGCAGCTTCAGCAGGTTGACCAGGTTGGTGCCGAACAGCTGCGAGGCCTGGGCCGGCAGCCGGGCGGCGAGGTCGGTGTAGCCGATGACGGTGACGCCGTTGCCGGTGACCACCGTGCGGCCGGGCACCGTGCCCTCGACGTTGCCGCCCTGCGCGGCGGCCATGTCGACGACGACGCTGCCCGGCTTCATCGCCGCCACGTCCGCGGCGGTGAGCAGGCGCGGGGCCGGCCGGCCGGGGATCAGGGCGGTGGTGACGACGATGTCCACGTCCTGGGCCTGCGCGCGGTAGAGCGCCGCCGCCGCCCGGTCGTAGTCCGCCGAGGTCGCCCGGGCGTAGCCGTCGGTGCCCGTCTCCTGGACGGCCTCCACCGCGAGGTACTCGGCGCCCAGCGACCTGACCTGGTCGGCGACCTCGGGCCGGGGGTCGGTGGCGCGGACGATCGCGCCAAGGCTGGAGGCGGCGCCGATCGCGGCGAGCCCGGCCACGCCCGCCCCGGCCACCAGGACCTTGGCCGGCGGGACCTTGCCGGCGGCCGTCACCTGGCCGGTGAAGAACCGGCCGAACACGTGCGCCGCCTCGATCACCGCCCGGTACCCGGCGATGTTCGCCATCGAGCTGAGCACGTCCATCGACTGCGCGCGGGAGATCCGCGGTACCGCGTCCAGGGCCAGCGCGGTGACCGGACGCCGCGCCAGCTCCGCCAGCAGGTCGGGCCGCTGGGCCGGGGCGAGCAGGCCGATCAGGACGGCACCGTCGCTCAGCCGGGCGATCTCCGCGGCCGACGGCGCGTTGACCTTCAGCACGACGTCGGCCGTCCAGGCGTCGGCGATCTCCGCCCCGGCCCCGGTGTAGGCCTCGTCGGTGAAGCCGGAGGCCGCGCCCGCGCCGGACTCGACGACGACCCGGTAGCCGAGGGCGAGGATCCCCCGGACCGTCGACGGTGTCGCGGCGACGCGGGTCTCCCCGGCGGCCGATTCGGCGACCACGCCGACGCGTCGCGGGGGGTGGTGCGTGGAGTGCTGTGCAGACATCACTCGTGCCTCTCTCCTCGAAGGAGCCGATGACGGCGGGATCCGCGTCCGAGGGGAGTCTCGCTTCCCTCGGGGGCAGGAACCTACCCGCCACGGCGCCGCGGGGCACCGGGGCGCCGCCGTGATGTGCTTCACCGGTTCGCGCTCCACCGACCCTTGGGGCGGCAGGGGCGGGAGGGGGCCGGGCGGCGCCCGCGGGGTCAGAATCCGTGGGCGCCGGCTCCGTTTCGCAGCAGGGCGAACGCGGTGGCGGTGTCGGCCGCGGCCTGCCGGCCGGCCTCCTCGACGTCCTGCCCGGCGGCCAGCCGGGCCCAGACGGCGTGGGCGAGCACCTGGCGGACCGCCACGAACTGGGCGGCGACGAGCCGGGCGGCCGTACCGCCGTCCGGGTCCAGCGCCTCGGTGAGCGCCCGGGTGTCCGCGTCGAGGTAGTCCATCAGCTGGGCGGAGAGCCCGGGGGTCTCGTAGACCAGCCGGAGGAAGGCGAGCACCCCGGGGTCGGCGGAGAGCCCGGTGCTGGGGTCGCGGGCCGCCAGCCGCTCCAGGTGGTGGCGCTCCAGGGCGTCCAGCGGGGTGACCCCGGCGGGCCGGGCGCGCACCACCCGTCCGGCTTCGCCGAGGTGGTCGGCGAAGCGGTGCAGGACCAGCTCCTCCTTGGTGGCGAAGTAGCGGAACAGGGTGGGCTTGGAGACCTCGGCGGCGGCGGCGATCTCCGCCACCGAGACCCGGTCGAAACCCCGCTCCAGGAAGAGGGCGATGGCGGTGTCGGCGATGGCCTGCCGGGTGCGCTGCTTCTTCAGGGCGCGCAGACCCGGATCCGGCTCGTTCGGGCTCATGGGGAGATCATAGCGCCGGTCGCAACTCGGGAAAATTTGTAACTGGGTTGCGTTAGTTACTCGGTTGCGATTCCATGGAGGGGGCCGAGCGGTCCGGGAGACCGGAGACCGGAGACCGGAGAAGGAGAGATCCATGACGACGGTGCTGATCGTGGGGGCGGGGCCGACCGGACTGACCCTCGCGTGCGGACTGGCCCGGCAGGGCGTGGCGGTCCGGGTGATCGACCGGGCCCGCGCGCACCCGACCGGCTCGCGCGGCAAGACCCTCAACCCGCGCAGTCTGGAGGTGCTCGCCGACCTCGGCCTGGCCGGGCCGCTGGCGGCCGCGGGCCGCACCCACCTGCCGTTCCGCAAGTACTTCGAGGGCGCGTTCGTCAACGAGACCGAGCCGTTCGCCGGCGCCCTGCCCAGCGCCGCCACCCCGTACCCGGCGAGCCTCTGGCTGCCGCAGACCCGGGTGGAACGGCTGCTGCGCGAACGGCTCGCCGGGTACGGGGTGGCGGTCGAACAGGCCACCGCGCTGACCGGCCTGCGGCAGGACGGCGCCGGTGTCGAGGCCCGGCTCGCCGACGGCGGGCGGATCGCCGCCGAGTACCTGGTCGCCTGCGACGGCGGGCGCTCCACGGTGCGGGGGCTGCTGGGCATCCCGTTCGTGGGCGACGGTGACCCGGAGCCGGTGATGGTCTGCGGCGACGTCGAGGTGGAGGGGCTGGACCCGGGGGCCTGGCACCAGTGGTTCGGCCCGCGCGGAGCGTTCATGCTCTGCCCCTTCCCGGGCACCCGCCGCTGGCAGCTGCAGTCCAGTCCCGAGCGGGACGCCGGCGGCCGGGTGCTCGCGCCGTCGTTGGAGGGCTTCCGGAGGCTGGCCGCCCTGCACACCGGCCGTACGGACCTGCGGCTGTCCAGCGCCACCTGGCTCTCCACCTGGCGGGTCAACGTCCGGGTCGCCGAGCGCTTCCGGGAGGGGCGGGTCCTCCTGGCCGGCGACTGCGCGCACGTCCACCCCACGGCGGGCGGGCTCGGCATGAACACCGGGATCCAGGACGCGTGGAACCTGGCCTGGAAGCTCGGGTACGTGGTGCGCGGCCTCGCCGCACCCGGACTGCTGGACACCTACCAGGAGGAGCGGCTGCCGATCGCGGTCTGGACGCTCGACGTCACCAGCGCGGGCATGGCGGCCGTCGCCGAGGGGATCACCGTCCCCGGGACCGGCGTGGAGGCGGGGCGGGTGGGCGACCTGACCGGGCTCTCGCTCGGCTACCGCTGGAGCCGCCTCGCCGGTGGCACGCACCGCGGCGGCGACGTGGCCGGCCGGTCCTCCGGCCGGTCCTCCGGGCGGCCCTCGGACGGGTCCTCCGAGCGGGCGCCGGACGGGCCCTCGGACCGGGTCGACGGCCCGGCCAGGGCGGGGGACCGGGCGCCCGACGGCCCCTGTCCCGGCCCCGACGGCACGCCGTCCCGGCTCTTCGAACGGTTCGCCGGTGACCGCTTCACCCTGCTGGGCCTCGGCGCCTCCGCCCGCCCCGCCCTCGCCGGGCTGCCCGGCCACGTGCGTCCGGTGCCGCTGGACGACCCAGACGCCACCGTCCGCCGGGCGTACGGGATCACCGGTGACGCGCTGGTGCTCGTCAGGCCCGACAACCACGTCGCCCTCATCGCCCCGGCGACCGGCCGCGCCGAGGTGCTCGGGTACCTGGCCGCGCTGGGCGGGTGATGTGCCCCGGTCGCGGTGGACCCGGGGTGCGCGGACGCGGGGAACGGGGGCCGGGGGATCAGGGGATCGGGGCCCGGGAACCGGAGTCGGGGGCTCCCGGCCGGGAGCGGATCGCCATCCCCGGCCGCCGGCGGTGCACGGTGAGGTAGACGGCGCCCTCCGGCCCGGCCGCCACGCCGCGCGCGGCGCCGTGCGGCACCAGCCGCAGCACGCCCGGCAGCAGGTCGTGGGCGACACCGCCGCACCGCAGCGTCCCCTGCCCCGCGATCCCCAGCACCAGCACGTCCAGGTCCGGTTCGACGTGCTCGGGAACGGTCGCCCCCGGTCGCAGCCGCACCACGTTCGCGTCGAGCTGGCGCCCGGCCCCGGTCAGCCGCCACAGCGCCCCGCCCTGGTCGGCGGCCGCCTCCCGCAGCAGGTCGTCCAGCACCGCGCCCTCGCCGAGGGCCTCCGCATCCGTCATGCGGGCCATCCTTCCACCGGCCCGGTCCCGCCCCCGGGTCACCGCGACCCTGCCCGGCCGGGAGGGCGCGTTCCGCAGGATGCTTGTCCTGCGCCCCCGGGACCGATAGACACGGACCCGGTACTGTCGGTGACATCGGGAGGTTTCCGCCATGAGCGTGACGCATCGGTACCTGGACGCCTGGGAGGGCTTCTGGCGCGACGCGCCCGAGGGGCCGGGGGAGGTCATGTGGGACGCGGAGCCCGCCCTCACGGCGGAGCGCCACCTCGCGCTGTTCCGCCCCCGGCTCGCCGACCCGGACCTCCCCGTCGTCGACCTGGGCTGCGGCAACGGCACCCTGACCCGCTTCCTCGCCGGCCGGTTCCCCCGCGTCCTCGGCGTCGACCTGTCCGCCGCCGCCGTCGAGCGCGCCCGCCGCGCGGACCCGGAGGCGCGGGCCGGCTACGAACGGCTGGACGCCACCGACCCCGCGGCCGTCCGCGCCCTGCACGAGCGACTCGGCGACGCCAACGTCTACGTGCGCGGCGTGATCCACCAGAGCGAACCGGCCGACCGGCGGCCGGTCGCGGAGGCCGTCGCCACCCTGGTCGGCGCGCGGGAGGGGGGAGACGGGCGGGGCCGGGCCTTCGTCGTCGAGCTCGCCGAGGCGGCCAAACAGGTCCTGGCGGACCTCGCCCGCCGCCCCGAGGGGCCGCCCCCGAAGCTCCGCCCGGTCCTCTCCCACGGCCTCGCCCCGGCCGAGGTCGCCGACACGGCCTTCGCCGAACTCTTCGCCGAGGCCGGGCTCGCCGTCCTCGACTCAGGAGAACTCCCGCTCTGCACGACCGAGTTCACCGCCGAGGGCACCCGGATCGACCTGCCCGCCAAGTGGCTGCTGCTGGGCCCGGCCTGAGCCGGCCGGCCCCCTGACGTCCCGGCCCGCGCCCGTCCGGCCGCCCGGCGGGCACCGCGCGGGCCGCTCCGCTGTTCAGGAGCCGGCCACCGCCGGGAAGAGGGCGTCGAGCCGGGGCGTCCCGGCCCCGGGTGCGGCCTCCGCGGTGCCGGGCTCGTCCTCCGGCTCCGCCCGGGCCTCCTGGACGGCGTCCAGCGCGTCGTGGAACGCCTCCTGCCCGTCGTCCGGCAGGCCCGTCAGTTCGCCGAACACCTCCTGGGCCACGTAGTCCAGCTCCTCCCACTCCGGCCACTCGTCGTCACGCCACTCGCGGACGTGTCGCCCCACCAGGGCCCGCACCTCGGCGACGCCGGCGAGGGCGTCCGGATCGGCGAGCACCTTCCGGTACGTCCCCCGCCCCTGGGCCACCAGCCAGAGCGCGAAGTAGTCGAAGCCGTCGTCGGAGCACAGCCCGCCCTCGATCCGCCGCACGGCCCGCCACAGTCCGTCGGTGGCAACCGCGGCGCACGCGGTCTCCAGGCGGGCCTGGAACTCCACCGCCTCCGCGGCGGACCCGCGCCGCAACTCCCCGCGCAGCCACTCCAGCCGCTCGGCCCGCTCACCGGCGCGGCTGCCCAACCCGTCCATCAGCGCCCAGAAGATCTCGTCGTCCATGCCGCACATGATCGCAACCCCCACCGACAGACCCGCTCGGGCCCGCGGCACCGGGAGGTCCGGCGAGGGCGACCGCGGCGACCACCGCCGACGGTGCACGGCCTGTGTGGGGCAGACCGTGCACCGCCACCCCCATCTGCCCCGAGAACCACAGGACATGCCTCCCCGGCGGCGGCTCCGCCTCCCCACTCCACCCGGGGCGAACGGAGGCCCGGAAACGCGCCCGGCCCGTGACCCCCGGGACACGGCCGAGCGGCCCCGGTCGCCCACGGCACCGCTGATCCGTCAGGGCCGGGGCCGGGCCCGGCGAGTGCGGGTGGCCGTCGCCGCCCGGCGGTGAGCCGACACCGGGCGGAGCCGGGTCACCAGGCCGGGGGGCGGGGTTGGTGGTCGGCCCCGGTCTCCTCCGGCCAGGTGACGGGGCGGCAGTCCGTCCGGCGCAGGATGCCGGGGTCGGGTGCCGCGCCGGCCTTCGGGGGGCCGGACCACCAGGCGCGGCGGGTGCGGGGGAGAGGAACCTCCACCAGCCTGCCGTCGTGGATCATCCAGAGACCGAAGCAGTCGTCCTCCTCGTCGTGGATCAGGATCTGTACCGTCTCCGGCCGGGGCCACGGCAGGGACTCCAGGTGCTCCAGCAGGCCGGATCTGCTGCCCACGCGCCCGAACTCCGTGCCCCAGCCGAACCCCGACGTGCCCACCGGGCTCATCGCGGCGAAACAGCCCTGCCAGGTACGGGCGGGGTCGGGCCGGGTCAGCGGTTCCATCACCTCCTCCGCGTCCTGCGCCAGCACGATGACCTCGGCGATTCTGCTCATGCCCCGGAGTATCGCCGCCGGGCAGGGGCCCGGCGCAACCGGTTTCCGCTCCCGGCCGGAAGCCGGGAGCGGATCGGGGGCCGGTCAGACCACCGCGCCGTTGTGCTCGCGCGCCCTCGCCCTGCCCGCCCCCTGCGGTGCCCGGGCCCCGTGTCCGTCCCGGGTCCCGCGCGGCCGGTCCGGGAACCGGCCCTGGAGCAGCACGACCACCGGCATCGCGGTGAACACCGTCGACGCCGTGCCCACCAGGACGCCGGCCAGCAGCGCCACCGAGAAGTCGGCGAGCGAGTCGCCGCCCAGGACCGCCAGGGCCACCAGGACGAACAGCGCCCCCATGCCGGTGTTCACCGTCCGGGGGAGGGTCTGCGCCACGGCGCGGTCCGCGAGGTCCGCCAGGCTCGCCTTCGTCCCGGTCCGGCGCAGCTCGCGCAGCCGGTCCAGGACCACCACCGTGTCGTTGACCGAGTACCCGACGATGGTGAGCAGCGCGGCGAGGAAGACGCTGTCCACCGGCTTGCCCAGCCAGGCGAAGAGGCCGAGGACGAGCAGCAGGTCCTGGGCCATCGCGATCACCGCGGCGGCCGCGAAGGTCCACCGGAAGCGGATCGTGAGGTAGAGCAGCTGGGCGGCGACCGCGAGCCCGAGCGCGGCCAGCGCGTAGCCGCGCAGCTCGTTCCCGAGGCTCGGGCCGATCAGCTCGTCGCGCTCCACGGACAGTTCGCCGGTGACGCCGGTCAGCGCGTCCCGGATGAGCTGCTGCTGGTCGTCGCCGGTCTCCTTGGTGCGGACGGACACACCGGTGTCGCCGGTGGTCTGGACCACGGCCTGCGGGAACCCGGCGCCGACCACCGCCGAGCGGGCGGCGTCGGCGTCGACCGGTTGCGCGGCCGTGTACTGGGCGACCCGGCCCCCGGTGAACTCGACGCCGAAGTCCAGACCGCGTCCGCCGATCCCGGCCAGGGCGAGCAGCAGCAGTCCGGCGCAGGCGCCCAGCCAGCGCCGCCGGTGGCGCATCAGCCGGGGCGGCCGCCGGTTCAGCCGGGTCCGGAGTCGGCCGACGGTGGCCATGCCGGTCAGGGCGGGCCGCCGGGCGACGGCCGGCCGCCGCACCGCCCACTCGGCGAGCAGCCGGGTGATCAGCATGGCCGAGAACATCGAGGCCAGCACGCCGATCGACAGCGTCACCCCGAAGCCCTTGACCGGCCCGGTGGCGAACACGAAGAGCAGCCCGGCGGCGAGCAGCGTCGTCACGTTGGAGTCGGCCACCGCGCTCCACGCCTTCGCGAAGCCGACGCGGAGCGGACGCCGCAGGTCGCGTTCCCGGCCGGGGGCGCCCGCCCGGGGCGCGGTGTACTCCTCCCTGGCCCGTTCGAAGACCAGCACGTTGGCGTCCACCGCCATGCCGACGGCGAGCACGAAGCCGGCCAGCCCGGGCAGGGTGAGCGTCGCGCCGAGCGCGACCACGGCGGCGTACGAGATCAGTCCGTAGAGGGCGAGCGCGACGGTGGCCAGCAACCCGAGCAGGCGGTACACCGCGACGACGAACACCCCGGTGCAGAGCAGGCCGATGACCGCGGCCAGCGCACTGGCCCGGATCGCCTCGGCGCCGAGGGTGGGGCCGACGGTGCTCTGCTCGATCACCGTCACCGGGACGGGCAGCGCGCCGCCCTTCACCAGGGCCGCGAGGTCGCGGGCCTCGTCGCCCGAGAAGCCGCCGGTGATCTGCGTCGAGCCGCCGGTGATGCCCTGCCCGCAGGGCACGCTGTCCTGGACGCCGGGCGCGGACAGGACGCGGTCGTCGAGCACGATGGCGACCCGGCGGGCGGGGTCGGCCGGCGCGGCGCAGGCCGCCTCCCCGGTGAGCCGGGCCCAGGCGTCGCCGGCCGAGCCGCGGAACGAGAGGTCGATGCTCCAGCCGAGGCCCGTCCGGGTGTCGAGGACGGCCGAGGCGTCCTTGACACCGTCGCCGGTCAGCGCCGGCGGCCCCAGCCGCAGGTGGCCGCCGGGGAGGCCGGGGTCGGCGAGGACCCGGGAGCCGTCCGCCGCGGGCGGTCCGGCCGGTCCTTCGGCGATCCCCGTGACGGGGTGGAAGGTGAGCTGGGCGGTGCGGCCGATGACCCCGGCGGCCTCGCGGGGGTCCTGGACGCCGGGGAGTTCGACGACGATGCGGCGCTCCCCGGCCCGGGCGAGCGAGGGCTCGGCGACGCCGAGGCCGTCGACCCGGCGGCGCAGCACCTCCAGCGCCCGGTCGGTGGCGTCCGCGTCGGCGCGGACGGTGGGCGAGTCCTGGGTCTCCAGGACGATCCGGGTGCCGCCGCGCAGGTCGAGACCGAGGCGCGGCGGGGTGGTCAGGGCGACGTAGAGCGAGACACCGACGACGGCGAGCGCGACGAGCGCGCGCCAGAACGTGGCACGGCGAGTAGGCATGGGTACTCCACGGGCGGTCCGCGGGAGCCGGGCGTCCACGGGGGGACGCCGCACCCGGGACGGGCGGACGCGAGGGGACGGCGCGCCGCCGGGAACGCTCCGGGCACGGTGGCCGGAGTCCTCCCGCCCGGGCCGCGGGCAGGCCGCGGCACCCAGGTCGGCGGGCGCGGTGGAACGTCAGCTGGACCGGGTGGTGGGGGGACCGCGGGTGTGGCGGGGGTCGTAGCGGTCGGCGGGCGGCGCCCGCTCCTGGCGCGGCCCCGCGGCGTACACCCCGGGCCGGGGCCGGTCGGCGTCCGTCCGGGCGGCCGGGAGCGCGGCCGGGGGGAGCACGGGCAGCCGGACACCGGGCTCGGTGGCTGCCGTCCGCCGCTGGGCGACGTCGGAGTCGGGGCGGTCCGCGGTGCGCCGGACCTCCGGGCCCGCGGGGCCGGGCCGCACGGCGGCGGGGGCTGCGGGAACGGCCGGGGCGGTGACGGCGGGGCCGACGGGCGGCGCCGCGGCAGCCACGGTGCCGGTCGCCGTGCCGAGGAGCACCTGGCAGACGGCCCAGGCCGCGAGGAACGCGCAGGACAGCGCGGCCGCCGCGGTCCGACGTACACGTCGCTCCACTCCGGCCCCCTCCCCGCTCGTGCCGTCACCCGGTCCCGTCCACAAGAACCCCTCACTCTAGGCGACGCCGCCCCGCCCCGACCCCGCCGGGTGCCGAAGCGGCCCGCACGCCGGCCCGCACGCCGGCCCGCGCGGTGACCCGGCCGGCTTCCAGGGCGTCGGCCCGCCTCCCGAGGTCCTCGGCGACGCGGTCCCGGTCGGGGCCGTGCTGCCGCAGGCTCTCGGCGGCCTCCCGCAGCGACGCCGGTTCGTCCGGCTGCTCGTGACCCGTCCCGTGTGCGGTCGTTGAACCCGGCGGAACGTCCGGGACGGGACGCGTCGTGCTGCCCGCCTTCACCGCTCGACAGGTGCGGCGCGCCGCGGTGGCCCGGTCGCCGGAAGGGGAGCGCCGCCCGGGGGAGGGCACCGAGGGGCGATCGCCAGGTCCCGGCCCGGACGCGCGGGACCACCGCTGCCCGGCCCGTCGTGCTCTGACGCACGGCGCGCCTCCCGACGACCCGAGGACCTCACGCGTGCACCCGAACCAGAGCCCGCCACTCCCGCCGCAGCCCCGTACCGCGGGCAACCGGCTGACCCGGACCGCCCTGCTCGTCCTGCTCCCGCCGGTCGCCGCCGTGATGCTGTGGCGGTCACGGCGCCTGCACTTCGCCGTCAAGGCGCTGCTCTCCGTGTGGTGCCTCTTCATGTCCTTCCTCTGGCTCGGGCTGATCGCCGGCCCGGCCGGGACGGACCCGGCGGTCCTGTCGGCCACCACCGCCCCGCCGACCCCCGCCGCGCCGACCCCCGCCCCGCCGGCCTCGCCCGGTGCCGCCGCGAGCCCGAGCGATCCGCCCACGGCCGAGCCGACCGCCGCCACCCCCGAGGCGCTCCCCAGCACCGCACCCGCCGCCGCGCCCGTGCCGACCTCCGATCCCGAACCCGTGGCGGCGCCCGTCCCCGCCCCCACGGCCGAACGGACTCCCGCACCCACCCGCGCCCCCGCCCCGGCCCCCGCACCCGTTCCGGCGCCGGAGCACGGCACGCCGCCGGCCGCTGCCGCTGCGCCCCCGGTGCGGGCGACCGAGGCCCCGGCGGCGCCCGCGCCGGAACGGAGCACCCCCGCCCCAGTGACGGCCCGCTACCGCAACTGCGACGAGGCGAAGGCCGCCGGCGCCGCCCCGCTGCACCGGGGAGACCCCGGCTACAGCACGGCCCTCGACCGCGACGGCGACGGAACCGCCTGCGAGAAGTAGCCGTACCGCGCCGCCGGGGGGCGGACGCCCCGGCGTGCAGCCGCGCGGGGTGGGCGCCGGCGCCGGCGCCCAC
>NZ_JBHJRC010000186.1:0-8487 GCF_042261735.1 Kitasatospora sp. NPDC056327
GCGCTGGGTGCCCCGGTGGGCGGGGGGCCGGGCAACCTTCCCCCCCGGCGGCGCCCCGGCCCGCCGGGCCGCCCGGGGGGCGGTGCCCCACCGGCGGGCGCCCCCCCCGGCCGGAGTCAGAGCTTCTCCGCGCAGGCGGCCGGCGAGAACAGTTCGAACTTGGTTGACGGCACACTCAGCGAGAGGCGGGTCGCTGCGTTCTTGGGGCAGACCTCGTTGGTGTCGCCCTTGAGGTAGGTCGGGATGAACACCCTCGCCAGCCGGTACTCGGGGCGGTTGGCGCCGGTGCCGTCACAGGGGGTCTCAAGTGTGACGGTGACCCCGTCCGTGGCCCTGGTCCCGTCCGTGCTCGTGGTCACGTACACGCAGTCGCCGACGATCATCTTGGCGCCGCCGCCCATACCGGCGTCGCCGGGGTGAGGGGCTTCGAGGTTGCGCAGACAGGCGTAGGCCTCCAGGCCACCGAGAACCGATGCGGCACCGGTGACCTGCAGCAGGTTCTGGCCGAGGTCGAGGAGCAGGTCGGTGTTGTCCGCGCAGCTCCGGGCCGCCGCGACGGCGAGCGCGGAGACGGACTTGCCGGTCCTGCCGGGGATCGAGAGGAACGTGGGTACGTCGGGCCTGGGAGGTACGGCGGTGGCGCTGCGTTTGGTGATCTCGGCCACGGCGGAGACGTGCCGGCAGTCGACGGACACGTACGGCGGACCCGTTCCCTTGGCCTTGCCGCGGATCGGAGCGGCACACTGGCCGGCCGGGAAGTACGCGTCGGTCAGGCCCACGGTGGTCGGCGCCGTGACCGTCGGCATCGTGACCGTCGGCGCCGGCCTCACCGGGGGTGTCGTACGCCCTGCGGCCGTCGCCGCTGTGCCTCCCGTCGCCGTGGCCGTCAGCGGTGCCGATGACGCCGGCGGCGCCGATGACGGGCTGCCGGATCCGCAGCCCGCGAGCACGAGGCTTGCCACGGTCAGGCATGCCGCACGAACGGCCCGCCCGGTGAGGTACCGCATCCCGTCCCACCCCCTTGCCAGAAGGCTAACGCACCTTTTTGCGTTGGGAGTTGGGATTCCGAAGACACTCCCCGGGAACGATTCCGCGCCCGCCCGGACGGCCCGCGGAGGGCGGTCGGCACCCCGCCCGGCGGCCCGCGGCGCGCTACGTCCTGCTGGGGCCGAAGGCCGTCCTGGCAGCGGTCGCCCTCGCGGTCGATGCGTCCGGCCGGACGCGCTCCACGCCCTCCGGACCGCAACCACCGGCTTCACGCTGCGCATGGCGGCCGCGGTGGCGCTGGCGCCGGCGGCGTTCCCCGGCCCTCTCGGCCGCGCCGCCCACGAAGCCCGCCGCCTCCCGGCCGACCTGGCGGGTCGGGGAACGCCGCGAGGCTCGGATCAGCTTCGCCGGCCGCCGTCCCGGCGAGGGCCGATGGCGACGTGGCGGGGTGCCCGCAGCAGGCCGGTGCGGCCGGCTCCGAACGGACTGCCAGGTGTCCCGGCAATGGCCTGTCGGCGAACAACTCCCGTCCCTATACTGCGAATCCGGCCTGTTCCGCCGATCACGAGAGCGGACCGGCGAAGACGATCGGGGGGCGGCGGGATGAGCGACGACCGGCTGAGAGTTCCGCACGAGTACCGGGTGGCGACGACGCGGGTCGGGGGGCTCGCGCTCACCGTTCTGCTGCTGTCCTTCGGGGCGCTGCTACCGCTCTGGAACGACCAGGAGTTCGCGCCGTCCACCAGGGCGATCGGCTCGCTGCTGGTGATCGGCTTCTGCGTGCTGGTGATCGTCGGCGCCGCCCGGGCCGGCACGCTGATCACCGCCCAGGGGGTCACCGTCCGCGGGATGGTGCGCCGCCGCCGGCTGGCCTGGGCCGAGATCGCACGCTTCGGCACGGCCCCCAATCCGAACGCGCACATGGGCCGCGGCGCGCCGGCGTTCCTCACGTACGCGTTCCGTGCCGACGGCCGCAAGGTCCACCTCCCCTACGTCGACGACAAGCACGTCCTGGTCGACCGCGAGGTGGAACGGCTGAACACCCTGCTCGCCGAACGCCGCGGCGACGCCGGCTGAATCCGGCAGGGGCGCACCACGGATCCGGCACGGACCCGGCCCCCGCCCGGAGGACGCCCTGCCCGCGGTCACTTGTAGGGCGGCATGTTGTGGTCCGGACTTCCGGCACTCCAGTCCATGCGGGACACGAGGACGGCCAGGAGGAGCACCACCACGATCACGACGAGCACCCCCACCCAGAAGCTGTCCGCAGGTCCGGGACGGTGGGGCTGCGGCGGGCCCGGCCGGTCACCGTCGCCCTCCCCGTCACGGTTCCCGGGATCGCCGTCGGTCTCGGATGTCACAGCGCCTCCTTCGTCCGGGGCCATGGCACCGCCGCACGCCGGAGTCGTCAATACCGCTCTCGGCGGTGGGCACGGGGCCGTGGTTGCTTCGTCGCGGGCGCAGCCGCAGCCTCGTGCCGCCGGACGGGCACCGGGTGGCCCCTCCACCGATTCGCGCCGTCAGCCGACGGTCAGACTCGCGCGGGCCGCGATCATGAAGGCGCTCTTGTGCTCTTCGAGGTGCTCGTTGACCTCCACCCCGTCGATCTCCCGCCAGACCGCCTGGTTGAGCGCGCGCCCATAGGCACGAGCGGGGGCCTCCAGGGCCGGGTCACAGAGCAGGACCATCCCGCGGTCCGCCGCCCAGAGGCTGGTCATGACGGCCCGGGCCCGGGTCATCCAGCCGTCCTCGTCGGCGCCCCACGGTTGCGGACGACTGTAGGCGGCACGTTCGGCGTCCTGGGCGCACACGAGGAACTCCTTGATCGCCTGCACCTGCTCGGCCCGGCGCGTCTCGGCGGTCGCCTCCGACTGCCGCCGCTCCGCGGCCCGGTCGGCCGACCGCTGGGCAGCACGCTGCGTGAAGGCCGTCAGCCCACCTCCGAGCGCCACGCCGCCGAGCGAGAACGCCGATGCCCACAGTTCCCCCGCCATGCCACATCACCTCTCGACACGCCCTTGCCCGCCCCATCAACGGGCGCATCGTCTCGCACCCGGCCGATCGAGTCCTCCTCGCCCCCGGAATACGGGTCCGTGGCCGCCCGATCTGCTCACGGCCGGGGTGATCCTTGATCCACCCGGTGACGGCCGCGGCCCGCCGGTGTCAGGGGATGACCAGCACCTTGCCACGGATCCGGCCGGCTTCACCGAGCCGGTGGACTTCCGCGAGGTCGGCCAGCGGGTGCGATGCGCTGATGTCGAGGGTGATGGTGCCCGTGTCGACGAGTTCCACGAGTGCCGCGAGGTGCGCCAGCTCGTTGCGGGCGATCATGTGAGTGGCCGTCACCCCGGCTCCGGCGGGTGGTTCGACGGGGGTCGCGATCGAGACGATGCGGCCGCCCGGCCGGACCGTGGGAACCAGCGCCGCGGCGTCCTGTGGGCTCAACGGTACGAGGTTGAGCAGGGTGTCCACCGGGCGGTCGAGCGCGGATGCGACCGGCGCGGCGGTGTAGTCGATCACCTGGTCCGCCCCGTGCCGCCGGACCGCCCCCGTGCTGCGGGCACTGGCCGTGGCGATCACCTCGGCCCCGGCGTGCTTGGCGAGCTGTGTGACGAAGCCGCCGGTCCCTCCCCCCGCACCGTTGACCAGGACCCGCCGGCCGGCGGCCACCCTCCCGTGCTCGAAGACCGCCTGCCAGGCCGTCAGGCCGGCCAGGGGCAGCGCCGCGGCGTGCGTGAGAGGAACGGACACCGGCGCCGGAACCAGCACCGCGCCCGGCGCCGCGACGTACTCGGCGGCCGCGCCCGCACCGTCCAGTCGTCCGACGACCCGGTCGCCCACGGCCCACCGCGCCGTCCCCGGGCCGACTTCGACAACCGTGCCGGCGACGTCCCACCCCAGTGCAAAGGGGAGGGTCACGGGCAGGAACGCCTGCAGCAGCCCGGCGCGCAACGCGGCCTCGGTGGGATTGAACGACGTCGCCGCGACCCGGACGAGCACGTCACCGGGGGCGGGCCGCGGCAGCGGAACCTCGTCGATACGGATCACGGACACATCGCCGAACGCGTGGATCCGCGCGGTCTTCATCTTCATGCCGCGAACCTAAGGTCCCCGCCGGAGACGATCCATATGTCAGGATGCCCTGTTCATGCGCGAACGTCTCCCGCGTACGCTCGCCGGGTGGATGTGCTCAGCGATGTGATCGCGGTGGCCCGCACCGGCAGGCCCCAGTCGGCGTACGTGCGGTGGCACGCCCCGTGGGGACAGGAGTTCGCGGCCGTACCCGGGTCGGCGGGCTTCCAGGTGATCCTGGAGGGCTCCTGCTGGCTCCTGCGCCCGGACACGGCGCCACTGCGGCTGGAGACGGGCGACGTGCTGTTCCTGCCCCACGGCAGCGGGCTCACCCTCGCCGACCACCCGGCGCATGCGGCGACGGCCCCCGTCTGCGCCCCGGACGCCCCCGAACCGCCCGAGTCCTACGCCTCGGACAGCGTCGACCGGCTCGGCCGGGGCGGCCCGGTCACCGTGGTGCTCTGCGGCGCCTACCGGCTCGACCCGGCCCGGACCCACCCGCTGCTGCTGACGCTGCCGGACCTGATCCACCTGCCGGCCGACCCGGACCGCCACCCCGAACTGCACGCGGCGGTCCACCTCCTGGCCGCCGAGGTGGGCAGTCCGCGCCTGGGCGCCGGCACGACCGTCCCCGCGCTCCTGGACACCCTCCTGATGTACGTCCTGCGCATCTGGCTCACCGAACAGCCCCTCCGCGGCCACGGCACCACCGGCTGGGCCGCGGCACTCGGCGACCCGGCGACGGCCGCCGCCCTACACGCCGTCCACCACGACCCGGCCGCGCCCTGGACCGTGGCGGAGCTCGCGGCGGAAGCGGGCCTCTCCCGGGCGGCGTTCGCCCGGCGCTTCTCCTCGCTGGTCGGCCAGCCACCCCTCGGCTACCTGACCTGGTGGCGCATGACCACGGCCGCCCGCCTCCTCAGGACGACGGAAGCGCCCCTGCGGTCCATCGCCGCCCAGGTCGGCTACACCTCCGAGTTCGCCTTCGCCAACGCCTTCAAACGCACGCACGGGGTGGCCCCCGGCGCGTACCGGCGGGCCCGGTGAACCGGCCGCGGGAGGCATCGGAACGTTCGCGCGTCCGCCCGTGCACGACCGGGTGCAGGCCGCCAACCGGCGCCCCGGGACGGTGGCCAGGGCCCTCTGCGGACCGGGCCCCGCGGCTCCGTGTACGGAGTGCGACCGAACGCTCCGTTGGGCTCCCGTGCGCCGTTCGGGGGAGGTTCTCGGGCGGGATTCCGGTGGGAAACCTCCGCACGGGTCGCCCGTCCGGGTGATTCGGAAGGCTCTCGCGAGAGGACCCAACGCCGTGACCGGAACCTGGGACGCCAGCATCAAGCAGCTCTACTTCGCCGACAAGGGCACGCTCTTCACCGCCCGCACGATCACCATCGGCCAGGAGTACGACATCGTCGCCGACATCGAGATCGGCCAGTCCCTGAACAGCTTCCCGACCGAGAACCGCCTGATCGTGGTGGTCGTCGACGCCATCACCAACACCGTGGTGCAGACCAGGACGATCACGATCAACCTCCCGGGCGGCCCCGGGCAGCACCGCCAGCAGGTCCCCGTGACCTTCGGCCCGCTGGCCGGGGTCCAGGACGGCCACGTGCTGCGGGCGGTCGGCTCCTTCCGGGTGAAGTCGGGCCTGAACGTCGATCACGACACCAAGGACGCCGAGCCGACCTTCGCCGTCGCCTGACAGGACCGCGCGGGTCCGACCGGTGTCACCCGCCGGGCCCGCGCGACCGGGTCCGCCGGCGCTCACCGAGCGGACCGGCCATGCGGCGGACCTGCTCAGGTGACACCGTCGAGCCGCAACTCCACAGGCGGAGGACCGATGACCGGGTGGGGCCGACCACGGTGAACCTGACCGTCTACCCGGGCCCCGTCCTCGGTGCGTTCCAGGACCGCGCCCAAGCCTCCGCCTGGTCCAGGGGCCACAGGAAGCGGGTGCCGAACTCCTTCTCCTCGCCGCACGCCGCCGCTGTCAGCGCCCTTACCACTGCCGGGCTGTAGACGGCACGAACCCGGAAGTTCACGAGAAACCGGCTCTTGATCACCATCCGCGCGTAACGACGGCTGTTGCCCCGGTGGCGGCCGGCCACGATGACGTGTTCGCCGCCGTCGCCCCAGGCCGGCGGTGCGATCCACACTTTCGCCCCCGACGCGAAGTGCCGCAGCCCCCGACGAATCTCCAGCCCGCCTTCGCCGTGGCCGGTCTCCGGCGCAATGTTGGCCACGATGCAGATGCCCAGAGGCTCGGGTCCGGTTCCATCCGTCATGGCTGCCATCATCGCTCAGCACGCCCATGGGGTGCGGCCTTCTTCGTGGCCGGGCTTGCGGCACAAGGGGATCGCGCCGCCGGGGCCCCGGCCGGTCCCGGCCGCCGCCGTGGGGCAGATCCTGTAGGGGTGTCCCGTCCGGGTGATTCAATCCCGATCACGATCGCCGGGGCTGCGGGCCCGCTGCCGTGCATATACCGCCCGGTCGGGTCCGCGGCCTACTCAGTCGGCGTTCTCAGCAGCGTGAGGGTCTCCTGGATCAGTGCCCGGGCCCGGGTCACCGTCGCGCTCAGTGCCTCCGGGGTGTCTCCGGGGCGCCGCAGCACGCTGCGGACGCGCGACCCGAAGTCCGGTGGTGCTGTCGGCAGCGTCTCGGCGACGGCCAGGGCGCCCTTCTCGTTGAGGCACCAGCGCCGGTCCGCCGCGTACAACGCCTGCACCAGCACGCCGACCGCTCGCGACAGGCACAGGGAGACGTGGAGGACGTCGGCCCGGGCAGCGCCCTTCGCCGCGGCGCCGGCCAGGAACTCCGCCTCCCAGGCTCCCGCCGTCAGTGCTTCCCGCAACTTCTCCGGATACCTCGCGGTCCGCCGCCGAAGGCCGGTCAGCTCCCCACCGGGATCGGCCAGTACCTGCCCGAGAGCCACCTCGCCGGCGTAGCAGGGCGACCAGAATCCGAGCGGATGTCCCGCCTGCACCCCTACCTCGTACCGGCCCTCGCAGCAGTCGGCCCACACCCGCTCGACCCGGTCCAGGTCCCGGAGGATCCAGTCCACCGCGGCCCCGCCGACCCGCAGCCACGCGCCGCCGTTCACCCAGGGCCCCCAGCCACCTGGAGCGGCCACGTCCACACCCGGCCCGGCCAGCGCGCGCAACGCGGCGACGTCGAGCTCGCCGCGGTAGTAGACGCCGAGGTCCCAGTCCGACTCGGGCCGGTGCTCGCCGCGCGCCCGGCTGCCGCCGAGCAGCACCCCGACCACGCCCGGCACCTGCGCCAAGCCGCGGGCCATGTCCTCGATGATCATCCGCACAGCGTGAGTCTGGCACCCGCCGACACGCCCGGCCAGTCTGTTTCACGGCGACGGTCACCGCCCGGCGGGTGCCGCACCCTACGAGGCACCCCGCCACGATCTGCACCCGTCAACGAGCCGCCGCGAACAGCACCTTCGGACCGCGCCCCGCCACCCGGTCGCCGGCCCCACGGCGGGGCCCCACGGCGAGGGCGCGGCCGACCGCGTTCAGCGCGGCGCCCGGGCGTGACGCGGCTTCCGGACCCGGTCGGGCCGGACGACGGCGGCCCGCGGCCGACGGCGGGGGCGGACGGAAGAGGGCCCGGCCGCGGCCAGAACCATCACCAGCGCCGGCGGAACGAGCAAGAGCACCATGAACACGACCACGTGTGCCTCCAAGGGACATCGGACGACGTCAGCCTCCGGCGCCTGCCCGCTGCGGCCGATGTCATGTCATGGGCAGAGCTGCGGGTGCCCGCCGCCCGAGGCCCGTGCGGCATGGTCCCCGACGGCCCGGTCCGTGATCCGGCGCCACGACGAACCACCGGCAACCGGCTGCGCCTACCCCGCGCCCGGACAGCGACACGCCGCCCGCCCACCCCGCCGGCCTCCGCCCCGAATCCCGGCACCCGGGGCGGCCGCAGTGCGCCGAGCGGGCATGCACCCGGCCCGGCCGGGCAGACGAGCCGTGAACCCGATACGAAGGAGGCACACCGTGGTTCCGCTTCTTCTGGTCCTGCTGCTCGCCCTGCTGCTGTTCGGGCTGGGGTTCGCAGTGAAGATCCTCTGGTGGGTGGCGATCTTCGTCTTCGTCGTGTGGCTGATCGGCTTCATCGCCCGGAGTACGAGCTCGGCGGGCAGCCGCGGCCGCTGGTACCGCTGGTAACCGCCGCGGCACGGCGCGCCGCCCCTTGCCCTGCGGGATCAGGTCCTCCATCACCGCGCCGCTGCTCGGGCTGATCATCGACAGGCCGAGCAGCCGGCCCACCGCGCTGGCACTGGTGATCACCGAGTCCGCGCCGGACTGCTTGAGCAGCGGCACGTTCTCCTCCTCGCGGACCGAGGCCACGATCTTGACCGTCTTGCTGAGCTGCCGCGCGGTCAGCGCGACCAGCACGGCGGTGTCGTCGCGC